>JAPUJD010000266.1 GCA_027296385.1 Acidobacteriota bacterium
TATCTCAGCAAGTTCCCCGGCTTCTACGAGACGGGCGACGCCGGCTACATCGATGACGACGGCTATGTATTCGTGATGTCACGGACCGACGACATCATCAACGTCGCCGGGCACCGCTTGTCGACCGGTGCCATCGAAGAAGTACTGGCGGCGCATCAGGATGTCGCGGAGTGTGCCGTCGTCGGCGTCGCCGACGATCTCAAAGGCCAGCTACCCGTCGGACTCTTGGTCTTGAAAGCCGGGGTGGAGAGAAGCGCGGACGACGTCATCGCCGAAGTGATAAGCATGGTTTGGCAACGCATAGGGCCGATAGCCGTCTTCAAGAAGGCTGTGGTTATCGATTGCCTGCCCAAGACGCGATCCGGCAAAATCCTCCGTGGCACGATGCGAAAGATCGCGGACAGCGAGGAGTTTCGCACTCCGGCCACGATAGAAGATCCGGATGTACTTGACGAAGTGCGCCATGCAATGCAATCGATCGGCTACGCAAGCCCTGACGAACCCGCGTGATCGAACTGCAAGCTCAGGGACAACGCTTGCTCTCATCTCGAGAGGGAAATAGATGAAACAATCCTGCCAAATCATCGCCGTTGCCGCGCTCCTCCTGGCGGTGGGTTCCGCCGCGAGAGCCCAGGTCGACCTTGCCGAGCTTCGAGGTCAGGTGGCGGAGGTCGAACGAGCGTTTGCCAAGACAATGGCAGACCGCGACCATGCTGCATTCGAGTCCTTTCTGTCGGAGGAGGCCGTATTCTTGGCGGGAACAACCGTCCGGCGCGGCAAGCAGGCCGTGGCCGCTCACTGGAGGGGCCGTTTCTCCGAGCCCGAGCCACCCTTCTCGTGGGAACCAGAAACGGTCGCGGTTCTCGACTCGGGAAAGCTGACGATCAGCACAGGACCAGTCTGGAACGCCGAAGGAAGGCGGACGGCGACCTACACTTCGATCTGGAGGCAAGAGGAGCCCGGCGTCTGGCGGATAATCTTTGACAAGGGAGACAAGTACTGCGAGTAGCGGTCCGTCAGGAGTGGAACGGGACGTAGCAGTCGCGGCAGCGCGCCTCGTAGTGCTCGGTGTCCCCGACCTGGACCTGCTCGTCGCTGCCCGCGATGCGCTGGCTGTAGGACGCCGTGCCACCGCATTGGACGCAGATCGCGTGTACCTTGTCGACGTGCTCGGCCAGGGCCATGATCGCGGGCATGGGGCCGAAGGGGCGACGCAGGTAGTCCTGGTCGAGCCCGGCGATGATCACCCTGACTCCTCTGTCGGCGAGTTTCGTGGCGGCGTCGACCAGACCCGGGTCGAAGAACTGGGCCTCGTCGATCCCGACGACCTGGACGCCTTCTTCGAGCCGGCCCACCAGCTCCAGAGAGCTGGAGACCGTGAGCGCAGCCAGCCGCCGGTTGTCGCGTGTCACCAGAAATTCCGGGGGATCTCGGGTATCGACCCGAGGTTTGAAGGTCTGTACGCGCTGGCGGGCGATCACGGCTCGGCGTAGGCGCCGCACGAGCTCCTCGCTCTTGCCCGAGAACATGCCGCCGGCGATCACTTCGATGCGACCGCCGGCCAGGTCTGGGATTCTTAGACTCTCCATGGCAGCGCGAAGGGTATCAAGCCCTACTCCGGCACGACGACGGCGGGCACTTCGTGTTGCTCGAAGACGGCGAGCCAGGCGTTGAGCTGCTGTCCCAGGATGGCCTGGCCGGTCTCGCGGAGGGGGTCGAGCTGTTCCTGGAGATCCTCCCAGCGTTTGGCGGCGCCACCGGTGAGCGGTGGTTCCGCCTCGTCGATCGTGCGCATCAGATAGAGCAGCTCGGCGTCGAGCCGGTTGGGAAAATTGATCACGTCCTGGAAGGTCTCCTGCTTCTTCTGGATGGCTTCTTCTTCCCATGCCTCCATCGCCTGGACCAGAGTCTCGGTGGCGGCGGCGATTTCGCCCTCTTCGTCGAGCCCCTCGGCGCGTTTGCTCAGCCCCTCGACCTGGCTACGGACGTCACGCATCTTGTTGACCGTGTTGTAGAGCTCGTCGAGCGCGGTGGCGATCTCGGCGAGGACGGCCTGTTGACTCTCAAAATCGGTCGGGCCGAGGTCCAGCCTGGGATCGTGGACGACTTCGATGGCCGCTTCGACGGTGGTCTCCCCCAATCCCAGGCGAGCGGTATAGGTGGCGGGCGCTCGCCGGTAGCTGTCGAGCCCACCGAAGGCGAGCAGCTTCGGCACCTTGGTGATCGGTTCTCCGCGGAGATCCCAGCCAAAGCGGTTGAGCCCCTCTTTACCTGGAAGTTCTTTGGGCTCCGGCGGCGGGCCGAAGGGTGGGGGCTCGTCGGGCTCAGCGTCCTCGTCCGGACGGCTCGAGTAGGACCGCACGACGATCCCGGAGGCGTCGACGATGTCGAGCGTCAGCTCGTCTTCTTCCCCCAGGTCCTCGGCCAGCCAGTAGTAGAGCGTCGCGCCGTTGCGCGGATTCTTGCCGACTGTGGATCCGCCGCGGCCACCGCCGACGCGGTACGCCAACTCGGGGCTGAAGAGGTGCACCGACGCTTCGCTCACGGCCGCGCTCGACTCGCGCAGGGGCGTGAGCTCGTCGAGGATCCAAAAGGCGCGGCCCTGGGTGGCTGCCACGAGATCGTCGCCGTGGACCTCGAGGTCGGTGACCGGGACGACGGGCAGGTTGTTCTGCAGGGATTGCCATTCTCCGCCGTCGTCGAACGAGACGTAGATCCCGGTCTCGGTGCCGGCGTAGAGCAGGCCCTGGCGGGAGGTGTCCTCGCGCACGACCCGGACCCACGCCTCGTCGTCGATGCCGTCGACGCGCAGCTGCCAGCTCGCCCCGTAGTCGGTCGTGCGATAGATCCGCGGCGCATAGTCGCCGAACTTGTAGCGCGAGACGGCGAGGTAGGCCTTCGCCGGGTCGTGCGGCGAAACCTCGATGGTGTTGATCATCGACTCCTCCAGGCCGCTCGGCGTGACGTTCGACCAGTTGGCGCCGCCGTCACGGGTGAGGTGCACCAGCCCGTCATCGCTGCCGACCCAGATCGTCCCGGCCTCGTGTGGCGATTCGGCGACGTAGAGGATGGTGTTGTAGTTTTCGCCGCCCGCGGCCTCGTTGGTGATCGGGCCGCCGCCCGGGCCCTGCTTGGACTCCTCGTCGCGTGTCAGGTCGGGGCTGATCTCCCGCCAGGTGGTGCCCCGGTCGGTGGTCTTCAAGAGCTTATTGGCGGCGTGGTAGATGACCGTCGGGTCGTGCGGCGAGGCGACGATGGGCGCATTCCAGTTGAAGCGGTAGCGCAACTCGCTGGGCGTCGCGCCCAGGCCGAGAAACTCGTAGGCCATGACGCTGCGCTCGTGTCGGGTGACGGTGTCGAGCTCGCCGATGAGGCCCTGGTAGCAGCCTGAGTAGATGTAGCGCGGGTTGTCCGGGTCGAAGGCGGAGTAGGCGGTCTCACAACCGCCGGCCGAGGTCCAGGCGTCGCGGCCGATGCCGTCTGCGTTGATCGTGCGGCTAGCGATCGAGACGCTCGAATTGTCCTGCTGGCCGCCGTAGATCCGATACGGGAACTGGTTGTCGGTATTGACCCGGTAGATCTGCGCCGTCGGCTGGTTGTCCTGCGTCGACCATGTCTTGCCGCCGTTGTAAGAGATGTTTGCGCCGCCGTCGTTGCCGTTGATGAGAATCGTATTGTCGTGCGGATGGATCCACAGGGCGTGGTTGTCGCCGTGCGGCGTCGACACGCGGGTGAAGGTCTTGCCGCCGTCGATCGAGCGCATGGCGGGGGCGTTGAGCACCCAGACCCGCTCGGCGTCCTGGGGGTCGGCGAAGATGTGGGTGTAGTACCAGGCCCGCGCCCGCAGGACGCGCTCTTCGTTAATGCGCTCCCAGCTCGCGCCGGCATCGTCGGAGCGGAAGAGACCGCCCTCCTCGGCCTCGATGATCGCCCACACCCGTTCGGGCGTGGCCGGTGAGACGGCAACGCCGATCTTGCCCGGGAGCTCCGGCAGCCCCTCGGTGAGCTCCTCCCAGGTGTCGCCGCCGTCGGTGGTCTTGTAGATGCCGCCATCGAGGCCACCGCTCTCCACCTTCCAGGGGTAGCGTCGGTGCTGCCAGAAGCCGGCGTAGAGGATGCGGGAATTGGTCACGTCCATCGACAGCGAGCTGGCGCCGGCGTCCGCGGAGACGAAGAGCACCAGCTCCCAGGTCGTCCCGCCGTCGGTCGAGCGGTAGATGCCACGCTCGGGGGTCGCCTTGCCCTGATAGCCCTGGGCGGCGACGAAGACGACGTCGGGATCCCGCGGATCGACTTGGACGGCCGAGATGTGACGAGTTTCCTCGAGCCCGAGATGAGTCCAACTCGCGCCGCCATCAGTCGACTTGTAGACTCCGTCGCCGTGGGAGTTGGCGACGCCGCGGATCGCGGCCTCACCCATGCCGACGAAGACGACGTTCGGATCAGACGGCGCGACGGCTATTGCGCCGACCGAGCCGGTCCCGAAGTGGCCGTCTGAGACGTTGTTCCACGAGACCCCGCCATCCTCGGTCTTCCAGACTCCGCCGCCTGTCGCTCCCAGGTAGAAGGTCGAAGTGTCCTGGATGACGCCCGCCACGGCCGTCACCCGGCCGCCGCGGAAGGGACCGATGGACCGCCATTCGAGGGCGCCGATGAGGTCTGAGTCGATCTGAGCCTCGAGCGCTAGAGGCGGGATGGCGGCGAGCACGACGAGCGGCGCACAAAGGAGAAAACGGCGGCAGGAATCGGTCATGATGGTCTTTCCTCGAGTTGTCGGGTCCAGGCATTGTAAACGCTGAGACCGTATACTCCGCGGACTGTGAAAAAGGCACTTTTCGGGCGTGTAGCCCTGCCATCGGCCCTGGCGGTGTTGCCGGCCCTGGCGGCGCTCCTCGCTCTCGCCTGTCAGCGACCGGCCGAACCGCCACCCGAGGGCACGCCGCGCCTGGTGGTGCTGATCGTCGTCGATCAGATGCGGGCCGACTATCTCGATCGCTTCGACCGCTTCTGGCAGGGCGGTCTGCGCTACCTGCTCGACAACGCAGTGCGCTTCACCGACGCGCACCACGATCACGCGATCACCGCCACGGCCCCCGGGCATGCGAGCTTGGCCACGGGGTGCTTTCCCAGCCGGCACGGTGTCTTCACCAACTACTGGATTGACCGCGAGAGCGGAGAAGAGGTCTATTCGGCGGCAGACGACGACTGGGAGATCACCCCCGAGAGACTCGAGTGCGCCACGCTCGGCGACTGGCTCAAGAAGCGCTATCCGGCGTCGCGGGTGTTCGCCGTTTCGGCCAAGGATCGGTCAGCGGTTCTGATGGCGGGCCGGAAGGCCGACGGAGCGTTTTTCTACGACGACTCCTACGACGGCTGGGAGAGCGCCTCTCACGGCGGTTGGGAGAGCGCCGAGTACTACTACAAGGAGGAGCCGGAGTGGGTCGGCGAGTTCAACGACCGCAGGCTTCTCGATCGCCATTTCGGTGAGCCGTGGGAGCCGCTCGCGGCGAGCCTCGAAGACCTCGAAGCGGTAGGCGTCAGCGCCTTCGACATGGGGCCGCTCGCGCCGGATCTTCCGATCGCTTTCGGTGGTCTGGCACCCGCACCGGGCGAGAGCTTCTATGCCGCGATCTTCGCCTCGCCTTACCTGGACGAGCACTTGGCTCGCTTTGCCGAGCATCTGATCGGCGCCGAGGCTCTCGGCGGCGATGAGGTTCCCGATCTGCTGGCACTCGGTTTCTCCGCCGTCGATGCCGTCGGCCATGCCTACGGGCCGGACAGCCCGCAGTTGCTCGATACCCTGCGTCGGCTCGACGTGACCCTCGGCGAGCTCTTCGAGTTCCTCGACCGTCGGGTCGGCCTCGACAACGTGGTCATCGCCCTGAGCTCCGACCATGGTGCGGTGCCGGTCCCCGAGGTTCGCCAGGCCAGCGGCCTGCCCGGGCGCCGCGCGGATGCCGATGACGTGCTGTGTATGCAACGGGTCTACGAGAGGCTGCAGGGACGCTTCGGCGATGGAGCCTGGCTGCTGCCCGGCCCGTTCGTCAATCGCGAGGCGGTCAAGACCGCGGATCTCGAGTACGAAGA
>JAPUJD010000267.1 GCA_027296385.1 Acidobacteriota bacterium
TCGTCGACGACGTGTTCGACACCGGCCACACCATCCAGGCTCTGATCGAGCACTTGAGAGAAAAAGTCCGGCGCAACCTGCCGGGTGAGATCCGCGTGGCGGTGCCGTACTACAAGCCGACGCGCAATCGGACCGAGCTCGTACCCGACTACTTTCTGCACCAGACCGAGCAGTGGATCAAGTTCCCGTACTCGTTGGAAGGCCTCACTCGAGAGGAGATCCAGCAGCACCGGCCGGGGATCTGGGAAGTGCTCGAGGGGTCTGTGAGAGAAGAGACGGGGTAAGAGCGTGGAGAAACGCTTCATTCGAGAAGAGGATCTGCTCCTAGACTCCTTCCGCCTGGGCGTTAAGGTTTATGAGAGCGGTTTCCGGCCGACCTTCATCGTCGGCATCTGGCGCGGCGGCACCCCGGTCGGCATCGCGGTCCAGGAGTGCCTGCGACACCTGGGAGTGGAGACCGACCACATCTCGATTCGCACCTCGTACCGGGGCATGACCAGCTACGCGACGATGATCGAGCAGGCGGACGAGATCCGGGTCCATGGCACTCGGTACCTGCTGGAGAACCTGAGGGCCGAAGGCGGACTGCTGATCGTCGACGACGTCTACAACTCCGGGCTGAACGTCAACCGGGTAATCGACCGACTCTCCTACCGAACGAAGCGCAACATGCCGCGCGACGTCCGCGTCGCCGTCCCCTGGTACAAGCCGTCCAACAACCGGACCCAGCGGGTGCCCGACTACTACCTGCACGAGACTGACGAATGGCTGGTCCTGCCCTGGGAGCTGAACGGCCTCACTGAGGAGGAGATCTACCGGCACAAGCCGTTTCTCGAGTCCATCTTCGCGGAGGCTAGAGGCTAGCCGTACGGCAGGCCGGGCGGGAGACACTAGACTAGACCCATGCGAATCGGTGTCAGCGCCCTGGCCCTGCGCAGCCCGCTGGAGAGCCTTGGCTCGGGCATCGCTCGCTACTGCGCCGGTCTTCTCGGGGCCTGGGCCGAAGACGGCGGTGACCACGAGTTCGTGGTCTGGGTGTCGCCCGGGTTCGAGGAACCGGAGGCCTGGCGCAACCGGCCGCATCTCTCCTTCGAGGTCGCCGCCGGTCCCTGGTCTCGTCACAAGACCCTCTGGGAGTGGTGGAGCGCCGGATCCGCAGCCCGCGAGACGGGTTGCGACGTCTGGTTCTCGAGCGCTCACGCCGTGCCGATGCGATCGCCGGTCCCGACGGTGTTGTCGATTCAAGACCTGTTCACATTCACTCACCCGGAGTTCTACACCCTCAAGCATCGGCTGGTCATCGGACGAGCTCTGAAGGGGGCACTGCGGCGGGCCGAGGGCTTCGTCGCCATCAGCCGCCACACCCGGGACGAGCTGGCCCAGCGTTTCGGCATTGCGCCGGAGCACGTTGCGGTGACGCCCCTCGGTCTCGATGAGCGGATTCGTCCGCTGCCGGCTGCGCAGGTGAGCTCGGCCGAGCTGAAGGCCCTCGGTGTCGGCGGAGAGAGGTACCTATTGACCCTGAGCACGGTCGAGCCACGCAAGAACCTGCCCCGGCTCTTTGAGGCCTTCGCCCGGGTCGCGGCCGAGGAGCCCGACCTGCGGCTCGTCGTCGCCGGCCGCCGCGGTTGGAAGACGGCGCCGATCTACCGCCGCCCGTCTGAGCTCGCCATCGCCGATCGCGTCGACTTCGTGGGCTACGTGCCGGACGTCGACCTACCCAAGCTCTTCGCCCGCTGCCAGGTCTTCGTGCTGCCGTCGATCATCGAGGGCTTCGGCCTGCCGCTGCTCGAAGCGATGGCCTTTGGCGCTCCGGTCGCTTGCAGTCACGCCGGATCGCTGCGCGAGGTGGGCGGCGACGTCCCGAGCTACTTTGATCCCCTGGACGTGGAGGCGATGGCGACCGCTATCCGGGCTCGGCTGGGCTCGGACGAATCGCGCGAGGAAGCGGCCGCACGCGGCCGGCGGCGAGCCGAGCGTTTCTCCTGGGCCGACACCGCGGCGCGGACCCTCGAAGCGTTGGTAAGCGCCGGAGGCGGCGCGTGAGAGTGGTTCAGGTAGTCGCCGACGGACGGCCCGGGGGCGGCACCGTGATGGTGCTGGCGCTGGTCGAGCACCTTCTGGGAAGGGGTGTCGCGACCGGCCTCGTCACCGACGCCGGTTCCCACGCCGCGGCGCGCGGCCGGGAGCTCGGCGCCGAGGTGGCCGAGATCCCGTTCTTCTCGCCGTTGACGGCGTCGAGGCGCCTGAGCGCCGAGCTCGATCTGCTGCGGCCCGAGATCGTGCACGCCCATGGCAGCCGGGCCGGGTTTCACCTGGCGCCGTGGAGCTCCCGCCATCCGACGGTCGCGACCCACTACACCGTGCACGGCTACCACTTCCATCACCGCTGGTGGCTGCGGCGCATGGTCGGCCGGTGGGCGGAGCGGCGAGCCGGCCGACAGCTGGGCTCGGTCGTACACGTCTGCGACTATGACCGGAAGTTGGCCGAGTCCGGGGGTCTGGTGGCCCGAGCGACGCCCCGCCGGGTAATCTACAACGGTGTCGATACCGACGCCTTGCCGCCGCGCCAACCCCCAGAGTCGCCCAGAGTCGTGTTCGTCGGACGTCTCGTGCCCCAGAAGGCCCCGGAGCTTATCGCGGCCATCGCCAGTGAGCTGGTGGCGGCGGGCCTCGAGGTCACGATCGTTGGTGGGGGGGACAAAGAAGCGGTGGTGCACGACCTTCTGCGCTCGGAGCTCGACGACGGACTCCTCACGCTGACCGGAAGCGTTGACCGCGCGCGAGCCCTGGCGGAGCTGGCTCACTCCTCGGTGCTGGTGCTTCCTTCACGCTGGGAGGGACTCCCGGTCGTGCTGCTGGAAGCCTTGGCGCTCGGCGTCCCGGTGGTGGCTGCCTCGGTGGGTGGCGTGCCGGAGATCGTCACCAGCTCAGCGATCGGAGCTCTCGTCGAAGAGCGGGATCCCGCGTCTTTCGTTCGCGCCGTGCACAGAGTACTGGCAGGCTCGGAGGGCAACGGTGGCAGGCGCAGCGAGCGGCAGCGGGCGCTGAAGGCGTTCTCGCTGGAGCGTTGCACCCGCCGCTACCGCGAACTCTATGGAATCTGACGGCCAATCCTCTTCGCCGACATACCATTCGATCTCTGCCCTGACCGAGCGTTGGTTGGCGCGGGGCCGCCACGAGACGGTGGACGGCCTCAGCCTGTTCGTGGTCGAAGCCGGGCCCGAGCGAGGCCCGCCGATTCTGCTGCTACACGGCTTTCCGTCCTGGTCTGTCGACTACCACCGGGTCCTCGATCGGCTGGCGACCAGGCACCGGGTCATCGTGCACGACCATCCCGGCTTCGGGTTCTCCAGCAAGCCGGCCGAGTACTCCTATTCGCTGCTCGAACAGGCGCAGTTCGCGCTGCGGCTCTGGCACAAGCTAGGAGTCCGGCGCGGGCATCTGGTGGCGCACGACTACGGCACCAGCATCGCGACGGAGCTGCTAGCGCTACGCGAGCGCGATCTGCTACCCATGCACCTCACGGGGATCACGCTGTCGAACGGCAGCGTCTACCTTGACCTGGCAAAGCTTCGCCTCTCACAGCGTCTGGTGCGCTCGCGCTGGCTGGGCCCGGCCTTCGGGCGGTTGCTCTATCGCGGCTACTTCCTGCGGGTCATGCGGCGGCTGTGGGCTGATCCTGGCGCCGCTTCGGCGGAGGACCTGGCCGCGATCTGGGATGGCGTCGTTCATGCCGACGGCCGCCGCCGAGCGCATCAGCTCGCCGGCTATCTCGACGAGCGGCAGCGCTTCGCCGAGCGGTGGCACGGCGCCGTCCGGCGCTTGGACCTACCGCTGCACGTGCTGTGGGGGCGCCAGGACCCGGTCGCCAGTCCAGCGATCGCAAAGCGTCTGGCGGCTCAGGCGCCTGACGCCAAGCTGACCTGGCTCGACGACGTTGGCCACTACCCTATGCTCGAGGCCCCGCACCGCTGGGCCGAAGCCGTCTTGGAGACCGTCGAAAAGCCGGGCCTCTTCGCCTAGTGTCCCGTGCGGCCTTGGTCCTCCCATGCTGGTCTGCCATCGGGTAACGGCGGTTCGGAGCTGCTAGTAGGCGTTATGCCGTAGTCCGTGGCGTAGCGTCATCCACAGGATCTTGATGTCGAGCTTCAGCGACCAGTTTTCGATGTAGTAGAGGTCGTACTGCAACCGCTTCTTGATCGAGGTGTTGCCGCGCCAGCCGTGGACCTGGGCCCAGCCGGTGATGCCGGACTTGACTTTGTGGCGCATCATGTACTGCGGAAGTCTTTCCTTGAACTCCTGCACGAAGGCCGGACGCTCCGGACGGGGACCGACGATAGACATGTTGCCCTTGACGACGTTCCACAGCTGCGGCAGTTCGTCGATCGACCAGTGGCGAATGAAGGCTCCGACGCGGGTGCGGCGCGGGTCGTCCTTAGTCGCCCAAACCGGCCCGGTCGAGGACTCGGCTCCGACGCGCATCGAGCGCAGCTTGAGGATCTGGAAAGAACGTCGGTCGAGGCCCATTCGCTCCTGGTGGTAGAAGATCGGACCGCGATCCTCGATCCAGATGGCCAGTGCGATCAGCGGGAAGAAGGGCAGCAGCAGCAATAGCGCCGAGCTCGAGATGGCGAGGTCGAGACTGCGCTTGACCAACGTTCCCCAGCCCTGCAGCGGCACCTGCGACAGGTTGATGACCGGGGTGCCGTCGAGATCCTCGAGTTTGGCCTGCAGCGTCGCGTATTGCAGGACGTCGGGGACGAGCCGGATCTCGACGCATTCTCGAGCCACGGCCTGCAGGACGCGCATGGTCTTCTTGTGAGCTTCGACCGGCAAGGCAACGAATACCTGATCGATCTTCTGCTCCGCGAGGACGTCCTTCACAGCCTCGAGGGTGCCCAGGACCCGCAAGCCCTCAAAGCTCAGATTGGCCTTGCCGGGGTCGTCGTCCAGGAAGCCCGCGACCTGGAAGCCGAAGTCGCGGTGTCCGAGAAGTTTCTTCGCTACCTCCTTGCCGAGGGCTCCGGCGCCGACCACGAGGATTCGCTGCAGGCCTTGCCCCGAGAGGTGGAAACGCCGCAGGACGGCGCGAATGATGTTGCGAACCGCGATGGCGAACGGCACGTTGAGACCGGCGAGCATGGCCATGAACAGGCGGCTGTAGCCGAAGATCGCATAGGGGACGCCCGGCTTGGCTGGCGGTCTTGCCCACACCACGGTGAAGGCGAGCAGCAGCGACGCCAGGATGATGGCGATGACTAGATTGATGCCCTCCTCTGCCCGACTTCGCCCACGCTGGACCTGGTAGAGCCCGTGGAAGTAGAAGACGATCGGCCAGATCACCAGGATTATCGGCAGCAGGACCAGGTAGCGACTGAACTCGGGCTGATCGACCGCAGCGAAGATGCCGGTCTCGAAACGCAGGTGCCAGGCGGCGAAGAAGGCGCCGGCGGTGGCGACGAGGTCGCCCATCAGGTAGATGGCGGTCGTAATTTTTTGGCGGTGACGAATCACGAAGGCTTCCTGTAGGCCTCTTCCAGGAACTGCCTAAGTTGTCGCCGAAAGTCGCTAATCGAGAAGCTCTCGGCCCGTTCTCTCAGGTCCAAGGAATTGGAACGCATGTTCCGCGATTTGTCAATCGCGGCGGCCATGGCGGTGGGATCGGCGTCTCCCTCGTAGAGCACCCCGTGGCGACCGGATTCGACGATGTCCATCACGCCGCCGCGACCCTGTGCCGCCACCGGGCAGCCGCAGGCCAGGGCTTCGACCGCCGAAATGCCGAAGTCCTCGACTCCCGGCTGGACGAAGCAGGCGGCTCGCCGGTATAGATCGCGTAGGGCCTCGGCCTCGATTCCGCCGAGGAAGCGAACCTGCGCTCCTCCCTGGCGCGCGGCTTGGCGCTCCAGCCTGACCTGTTCCGGGCCGCTGCCCACGACCCGCAACTCGAGACCCAGCTCGCGGCAGGCGGCGACTGCTACGTCGATCCTCTTGTATGGGGCGAGGGCCGAGACGAAGAGACAGAAATCCTCGCGCGCGACCCTCGGGTCGGGGGTAAAGAACTCGGTGTCCACCGGCGGGTGCAGTACCGTGGCCGAGCGGTTGTAGTATTTCCCGATCCGCCGGGCGACGAAGCTCGAGTTGGCCAGGTAGTGATCGACGCGATGAGCGGTCGCGGCATCCCAGCGGCGCAGACGCCGCAGAAGCCTGCGCCGCAGCGCGGCCACCGGGCCGTTCTGGCGCGGGAAATAGGCTCTCTCCTGGTCCCAGGCATAGCGCATGGGAGTGTGGCAATAGCACACGTGCACCGAGCCCTCGGGTTTGAGCACGCTCTTGGCCACGGCGTGGCTGGAGCTGACCACCAGCTCGCAGGCCGGTAGCCGCAGTCGTTCCACGGCCCACGGGTAGAGCGGCAGGTAGTGGCGGTAGCGCCTGCGCACGAGCGGTGCGTGCTGCAGAACGCTCGTGTGGATCGCATGCGCTTCGAGCTCGGCGCTGACCGAGCCTGGGAAGTGGAAAAGGGTGTAGAGCGGAGCCGACGGATACTCGCGCGCGATTTGCTCGAGGACCTTCTCGCCGCCGCGCATGCCGGTCAACCAGTCGTGGACGAGGACCGCCGGCAGCCTCTGGCCGGCGCTCACGCCGGTCGCCTGCGGCGGGGCAGAAAGCGGCTCCGTTCGCCGCTGCCGAGAGCGCTCTCATAGACTTCGAGGGTTTGCTCGGCCACCCGCTGCCAGCGGAAACCGCGAGCTCGCTCGAGGCCGTCGGCGACCAGGTCCGCGGCCAGCTGGTCGTCATTGAGACACCAGCTCAGGGCCCCGGCCAGGCTCTCGACGCTCGAAGGCTCGATCAGCTTCGCCGAACCCTCGGCGATCTCGCGGATGGTGGCGTTGTCCGACGTGATCACCGGTACGCCGCAGGCCATGGCCTCGACCACCGGCGCAGGGAAACCCTCGTAGAGCGTCGGGTAGAGGAAGAGCTTGGCGCCGCGCAATAGTGCGGGAGCCAAGTCCTCCGCGGCGTCGAGCCACCGGACCCGATTCGCGATCTCGAGTGCTCGTGTGAGGTGGGCGAAGCGTTCCACACTGAGCTCGCGGTCGCCGAAACCGACTAGGCCGACGCCGTCGTTACCGCTCCGGCGGGCCGCCGCGAAGGCTCGCAGGACCCGCTCCTCGTTCTTGTGCCTGCGCTCGTCGCCGCGGAAGAGGACGTAGGGACCCTCGATGCCGAGGCGCCGGCGAGCCTCCTCGTCTCCAGGTCGTGGCTCGGGATCGAAAGACGCCTCGACTCCGGGGTAGATGCGCGTCACCTTGCTCTCGCGTACGTCGAAGTAGTCGACGAGATCGGTTTTGGTGTTCTGCGATTCCGCGATGATGCGGTCACTGCGCGCCAGGGTGCCCCGAATCTGTGCCGGAGCGACGAACATGGCCAGTCGGCCCGGCATGAACTCGGGGTAGAGCAGGTGTACGATGTCGTGAACGGTGGTGACCGTTCGTCGGGGGGCCCAGAGCGGCAGGACGTAGTGAGTGGCGTGATACAGGTCGAGGCCTTGTCGCAAGTGGCTCCAGGACAGGGCCAGGCGCTCGCGAAAAGAGTGAACTTGCGATCGCTCGACAACTCGCACGAAGTTGGCTGGGAGGTCGTCAAACTCCCCGTCGTAGCGCTCGCCGACGAAGAGCGAGTAGATGTTGTCCTCGTCGATCCCGGCCAGGCTGCGAACGAGATTCTGCACATAGCGCCCGATTCGGGGCTCGAAGAGTCTTCGTGCGTCGATACCGATGTTGTAGGGCAAGATTCGAGGCTCCGCGCCGCGGCAGAGTCTACTCCTGTTGGTTCTCGGCGATGACCTCTAGCAGGACACGTTCGAGCGCTTCCGCCGCCGTGTCCCAGGAGAAATTCTGAGCGCGGCGGAGCCCGCGCTCGGCCAGCTCGGCACGCAGGCCGGCGTCGCCCAGGACGCGGGTGAGGGCCGCGGCGAGATCCTTGGTGTGACGGGGGTTGACCAGGACGCCGGCATCACCCACCACTTCGGGCAGGCTGGAAATGTCGGAGGTGATCACCGGCCGGCCGCAGGCCATCGCCTCGGCGACCGGCAGGCCGAAACCCTCGTAGAGCGAGGGGTAGACGAAGACGAGGGTACCCTGCAGGACCTCGAGCAGCTGGGGCCGGGTCAGACGGCCGAGGTAGCGCACTCCCGGTGTTCGCCGGAGCCGCCGCCGCAGGCCGCCACTGTCCCAGCCCTTGGCGCCGGCGACCAGCAGCGGCGGACTGCCCGGCAGCTCGTCCGCTACCAGGTCCCATGCGTCGAGCAGCCGGGAGAGGTTCTTGCGCGGCTCCAGGGTGCCGATGAACAGCACATAGCCTGCTGGCGCCTCGTACCGGTGGCGGATAGCCTCGATCTGCGCAGCAGGTGCCGGCATGAAGGCGGGATCGACCCCGTTGTGGATCATCGTGATGCGGCCGGCGCTGGTCGGGAATCGCCTCTCGAGGTCGGTAGCCGTCGCCGCGGAGACCGCGACGATGCGCTCGGCACCACGCAGGGTAGCCGGCAGCTGGCGGCGGAAGGTCACCCGATTGCGCCAGGAGTGCCAGTAGGGAAATAGCAGCGGTGTCAAGTCGTGGATGGTGACGACCGTGGGAATGGGAGAGGTCTGTGGCAGTGTCCCCAGGGGCGACCAGAGCAGGTCGTAGCCGCCTCGCTCGAGGTGCCGGGGCAGGGTGCGCTGCTGCCACCAGAAGCCGAGTGGCGCTTTTAGCGTCTGGAGCTCGACTCCGGCAGCGGCCAGATGTTCAGTCCGGCGGGTGGCGCGGTGCGACAGAGCGGTGACGCGAAGCTGGCCGCGCCGCGCCAGGCGAGAGAGCAGGGCACGGGTGTAGTAGCCAACGCCGGCCGGCGTGTCGACGAGTGCCCGCGCGTCGACCGCGATGTGCGGCAGGGCGCTCACCCGCCGGCTCCATTTGCTCTGGCTGCCAAGCGCCAGCAGGCCACCGTCTGGTCGGCCGCGCGTCGCCAGCTCAGGCGTTCGGCGTTGCGCCGGCCCCGCTCGGTGAGGGCGGCACGGGCTTCGGCGTCGCCCAGGAGTCCAGCTACAGCTGCGGCGAAAGCCTCCGGGTCGTTGGCCGGAGCGTAGAGCGCGCCCTCCCCGGCCACCTCGCGCAGCACCGCCAGGTCGCTGCAGACAAGGGGCGCCCCAGCAAGCTGGGCCTCGACCGCCGGCAACCCGAAGCCCTCGTAACGGGTGGGAAAGACGACCACCGTAGCCGCCTGGTAGAGAGCCGCCAGCTCTCCTTGCTCGACGTAGCCGACGTGACGTACCAGCCCGGAGGCGGCCGCCGACTCTACCGCCTCTTGGATCGCCTCGGATTTCCAGCCGAAGTTGCCGCAGAGGATGAGGATCGGGGCATCGGCACGGCGTCTCTTCAGTTCCCGCCAGATGTCGAGCAGGCAGAGGATATTCTTGCGCGGTTCCAGGGTGCCGACGTGCAGGGCAAAGGCTTCATCGACACCGCAGGGCAGGGCCGTGGGCTCGACCTCGGCCAGCTGCCCCGGGCCGTGATGGATCACGTCGACCTTGTCGGCCTTGGCGTAGCCCAACTCCACCAACTCGTCGCGCACCGCGGCGCTGACCGAGATCAGCCTCCGGGCGTGCGAGGTCGAGCGCTCGAGACGGGAGGCCAGTGCGCGGCGCGTCTCCTCCTGAAGGGTCTCCGGTACGTGGTGCAGGCCGAGGTCGTGGATCGTAGCGACGCGCAGTCCGCGAGCGAGCAGAAAGCGTCTCGGCATGAAGTAGTTGGGCGCGAAGAGGATGCGGTTGCCGTCGAGCGCGATCAGCAGTGGCTCGAGGCCCCGCAAGAGACCCATGAACCAGCCGGCCGAGAAAACGAGGTCGTGCGGCACTTCGAGGGCGACATGCTCGGCCGCCGGCCCCACGGGCAGGCTCACCACCGGGCCGGGAACGTCCGGTCCTCGCAGGAGGTTCGGTCCGTAGAGGCGCAGCTTGATCTCGCTGTCCTGGGCGATTTGTTCGATGATGCGGTAGAGATACCAACCGACTCCGGTCAAGGGATCCCATAGCGGCGTCACGTCGACCGCCACCGTGAGGTTCTCCTCGCGGCGGCGGCGGCGTACCGCGCCGGCGACGAAGCGCAGCCAGCGCCAGGTTCGCGGCAGGCTGCAGAGGCGGTACCAGACACGGCCGGCGTAGTGCCGGCTCTTGGCCCGCAACCAGTGGAACGCGCTTGCCGTTCGCGGGAGGCGGCGGGTCAGAGCCCGCTTGACCCTCTCCTTCTTGGTCCACGGTCGGCCTGTGGCGGGGTCGATAAGAGGATCCTGTGGCTGCTCGGACATGTCAGCTGGGTCGGTACCGATGAAGCGGTAAGGTATCGCGAATGCGAAGCGTCAAGCGCGGAGCGCTCTTGGTGATCCTGATTCTACTTGGCGCTGCCCACGTCGCATACTGGTATTGGCCGCGCGAGCACGCCGGGTCGCCGGCGGCGGACTCGGCAGCGGCGGGGCTGCTGGCGAGTCCCGAGCTGCCGCTACGAGCCTGGGTCGCCCACCCCCATCAGAACCTCGCTTTTCTCGCCCATGCCGAGAGCGGCGCAAACTGGCGCCGCGGCCTCTCCGAGCTGCTCGGGACTCCCCAGCTCCGGCTGCCCGGTTTCGGTCCCTTCCCGCTGCCGCCGGCGAGCGAGCTGGCGGTGGCCACCGACGAGGACGGAAAGCGCCTGATAGTGGCCGCCCGGATCTACCCGGCGATCTCCTGGATCGCGCGGGCGGCTGGCCGACTCGCCGGCAACCCGTGGCTGGCGGGCGGCCGGGCCGAGGAAGGTGGTCGCCGGCTCGACATCATGTGGCGGGGCCGCACCTGGATGTTGAAGACCGTTGGCGAGGAGTGGCCGGAAGCGGCACCGAGTGATCCTCGGCTCGAGCCGGTGCTGGCGCGACTGGCGGTAGCGAACGCGCTCGGTCCGATGCCGGCCGGCCACTACAGGGTGGCCAGATCGGGTCGACACCTGGATCTGACGTCGGGCGGTGCCGCCGGCGGCGAGCTCCCCGCGCCTGAGGAGGGTGTCCTGATGATGATCGAGCGCCGGCCGCGGGGCCTGCGAGCCACGGCAGTGCTGGGTCCCGGCCAGGGGAGCCTTCGCGGCGTGCCGTCGGCTGTGGTCTTCGCCCAACCTGGCGTGCGTCAAGCCGACCTGCCGTTCCAGAAGCTCTATGGCCTCTTGGGCGTCAAGCGGCGCGCGGGCCAGCAGCGGGGCTGGCGCTTGGTCGCTTCCGATCGCCTGGCGCTGGCGCGGGGCCGCGGGCTCGTGCCCGGAATCGAGCGGGCGGCGGCAACCGGCGCGGGCGGGATTGTCTACTCGGTCGACCTGGACGTCGTGCGGGAGGTTGCAGCCGAGCTCGAGAGGCGCCTCGAAGGCGTGCCATTACCCGCAATAAAAGAGCTGCGCCAGTGGCGCGGTGCGGCCATGCTACTCACGGAGCTCGGAGCCTACGATCGCTGGTCACTCGAGGTGAGCGACGGGGGGCGTAGCGTCCGCTCCCGGCTCTGGTTTGCCGATGTCAAGACTCGTTGAGAATGTCCCCCTCTGGGACTCATCAGAAATGTCCCCTTGGAGCTCGTCAGAGGGTTCAGCGCAGTCCGGGGGAAGACGAACACCGCTGTTGTTGTCTCTGGTTCTCCGATTGACAGAAGTGCCTGCGGGTACTAGTGTCCCGTGCGCGCCGGGTTTGCCGGACCTGACCGGGCACGACCGAGGGTTTTGGCATGCGGATTCGACTGGACTTGATCGAGGAGGAACCGTTTCGTTGGAACGAGACCGAGTCGATCGCGGCCGAGTCGTTGGCGCGGCTCGAGGTTATCGGGCTGACCGAGATCGAGTCGTCGGGTTCGCTGGAAAGGGCTCATCCAGGCTATCGCTTTCAGGCCCGCCTGCAGTACGGGCAAACGCTGGCCTGTAGTAGATGCCTCAAGCCCCACGAAGTCGAGGTAGAGAGCAGGTTGGATCTGATCGTGTTGGTTCAACCGCCGGAACCGACGTCCGGCGAGATACAGTTGGAGGCCTCGGAGCTGGGGGTCCTGGCGATCGAGAGCGACATCCTCGACACGGAACCCATACTTTTGGAACAACTCGCACTGAACATACCGATGAGCGCTCTATGTCGACCTGACTGCGCGGGCCTGTGTCCGTACTGCGGTGCCGATCGAAACGAGCAACCGGACTGTTGCGACGGGCAAGAGATCGACCCCCGCTGGCAGGCACTCAACGACTTGAAATTAGGCTAGTGTGGTGTACCTACGGTACTGCCCTGGACTGACCTGGAAGGAAAGCAACGATGGCCAACCCCAAGCGACGCACCTCCAAGGCCCGGCGTAACCGCCGCCGTGCCCACGACGCTCTGACCCCTCCCGCCGCCTCCACCTGTCCGAATTGCGGCGAGGCCAAGCGGCCTCATCGTGCCTGCCCGACCTGCGGCCACTACCACGGGCGGGAGGCGGTCGAGGTCGGCGACGCGCTCTAGACGGCGGGAAATGACCGCGCCGGGGGAGCCTGGAGCCCGGGCGCTCTGCAAAGATCTGGCGCCCAAAGCTGCCAGATCTCACGAATTGCCGGCTCCGCGCGGCCCGGCACTGCGGCGTCCCCGCGAACCCGAACCATGCTGATCGCAGTCGATGCAATGGGTGGTGACCACGCTCCCGAAGCGGTGGTCGAGGGTGCTGTGCGCGCGGCCCGAGAGGATGGCACCGGCATCCTTCTGGTAGGTGATCACGAGCGCCTGGCTGGCGAGCTCGACAAACTGGGGGCCGCTCCCGAGACGCTGGAAACGGTGCATGCCAGCGAAGTCGTGGGCATGGCCGACCCCCCGATCGCGCCACTGCGCCAAAAGCGCGATTCCTCGATCCGGGTCTGCGGAGACCTGGTTCGCGACGGACGCGCGCAGGCGCTGGTCAGCGCCGGCAACACCGGTGCGGCGATGATCGTGGCCAAGGTCGTCGTGGGCGCCATCAAGGGGGTCGACCGGCCCGCCCTGGCGGGGGTCTTCCCCAATCCCAAAGGTCGCACGGTGGTTCTCGACGTCGGTGCCAACGTCGACACCAAGCCGGAGCAGCTGCGCGAGTTTGCCGTGATGGGCCACTTCTACGCCCAGGAGGTGCTTCGCACCCCAGCGCCTCGGGTTGGCCTGCTGTCGATCGGCTCAGAGGAAGGCAAGGGCGACGACGTCACCCGGCGAGTCTTCGAAGTAATGAAGAGCACCGGCCTCAATTTCGTCGGCAACGTCGAGGGTAGTGACGTCTTTGGCGGCGATCTGGACGTGATCGTCTGTGACGGCTTCGTTGGCAACGCCATCCTCAAGAGCGCCGAGTCACTGGTCGAGTTCGTGGCTGCGACCTTGCGCGGCGAACTTCGGCGCAGCTGGCGGGCTCGGCTGGGCTACGTTCTTGCCGCGCCGGCGTTCCGCGCCCTGCGACGCAAGACCGACTACGCCGAGTACGGCGCCGCGCCACTGCTCGGGGTCGGCGGTGGTTGCTTCATCGCCCACGGGCACTCCAACGCCAAGGCGATACACAGTGCCATACGGCGCGCGGTCGAGTTCTGCTCTGCCGACCTCGCGGATAAGATCCGCGACAAAGTCGCCGAGCTCCATGCTCAGGAGGAACTGCTGCTCCGGCTCGACGGACCCAGGGAGATACCGGCCTCATGAGAGCGCGAATCGTCGGCACCGGCATGGCTGTACCCGACCGAGTGCTGAGCAACGCCGACCTCGAGAAGATAGTCGATACGACCGACGAGTGGATCGTTACGCGGACCGGGATCCACGAGCGCCGGATGGCGGGGCCCGACGAGGCGCTCTCCGACTTCGCGCTGCCGGCGGCGGATCGTGCGCTCGAGATGGCCGGTGTCGACGGGGCGGACGTGGATCTCGTGATCTGCGCCACGATCTCGGCCGACCGGATCTTTCCCGCCACGTCGTGCGCGATCCAGGACCACATCGGAGCGGCCGACGCGCCGGCTTTCGACCTGTCCGCGGCATGCACGGGATTCCTCTACGGCATTGGCATCGGCACCCAGTTCATCGAGGCCGAACGGGCGCGCAACGTTCTGGTGGTCGGCGGCGAGATGCTGACCAAGATCGTCGACTGGACCGATCGAGCGACCTGCGTGCTCTTCGGCGACGGTGCCGGGGCTGTTCTCCTGCAGGCGACCGATGAAGA
>JAPUJD010000268.1 GCA_027296385.1 Acidobacteriota bacterium
AGGATCAGCAGCCGCTGCCCGGATTCCGCCTCCCAGGCCTCGCCCCCATCCTCGACGACAACTTCCCCGTCGACCGCCAGGATGCGCAGCTCGTTCAGCGACCTGCCCTGCGGCAACGTCTGGCGCAACCGATCGAGCGCCCGCTTCACTCGCCGGATGGACATGCCGCTGTCGACCAGGGACTGCGCCGTGCGCAGGACCACGAGATCCTGGAACTTGAAGCGAAATCGGTTGCCCGGTCCCCGCCCCGGCTTGACGAAGCCCGACCGCACCCAGTAGCGCAGCCGAGCCTCCGTGAGGCCAAGAAGGCCGAGGACCTGGCGCGTCGGAAAGCCTGTGCTCGGGCACATGTCGGTTTCGGGGTGCACTACCGTTGCTGCGACTCGGATCCGCTCGGACGCTGGCATCTCGCGGCCGATCGCGAGCCTACTTCGCGGCCGACTTGGGGCGTTTGGCCTTGCCGCCGGTCGTGGCCCGCTTGGGGCGTTTGCGCGCCTTGCCCTTGACCGACGGCCTGGCGCCGGCGGAGGGCCCCTCGCCCAAGCTCGCCTTGAGAGCCTCCATCAGATCGATGACCTGAGCCTTGGGTGATTCCTCGGGCGCCGCCACGATCTCCTCACCCTGGACCTTGCGCTCGATCAGCTCGATGATCTGTTCTCGCACCTCGTCGCGATAGGGCGTCGGGTCGAAGGCCTTCTTCGAGCTCTGCTCGACCAGCTGGCGGGCCAGATCGAGCTCTGCTTCACTGATTTCGGCGTCGCCGATCGGCACCTCGTCGAAGGCGCGTATGTCGTCCGAGTACCTGAGCTGCTGCATGATCAGGCCGGACTCGAAAGGCCGCAGCAGGACGAGGTAGTTCTTGCCGCGAGCGGCGTAGCGGGCCAAGGCGGCGCGAGACGTCTCCCGCATCACCTGCGACAGGAGCTTGTAGGGCTTGTCCCCGCCCTGTCCGGGCCCCAGGTAGTAGGACTTCTCGAAGAAGATCGGATCGACATCCTCGAGCGGCACGAACTCAGAGATCTCGATCGCGTTGGTGGCCTCGGGCTGCAGGACCTTGAGCTCCTCGTCCGAGAACAGGACGAACTGGCCTTTGGCGAACTCGTAGCCCTTCGACAGGTCCTCGCGCTCGACCAGGCGATCGTCCGTGGGACAGTAGAAGCGGTACTTGACTCTCGTGCCACACTCGGCGTGCACCATGTTGAAACGAACCGACGCCGCGCTCTCGCCGGTGCCATACAGCTTCACCGGAATCGCAACGAGGCCGAATGAGATCATTCCGGAACCCAGAGGTCGTGCTGGCATGTTCCAAGGATAGTACCATAAAGCTCGATAAACAAACGATTTCCAATGTCGCCGAAGCAACGACCAGATCAACTCGAGAGCTACCGCAAGAAGAGGGCGGCGGGCGCCACACCCGAGCCGTTCGGCTCCAGCGGTACCGCTCGCCCCGGGCTTTTCGTCGTTCAGAAGCACTCGGCGCGCCGCCTGCACTACGATCTGCGACTCGAAGTCGACGGTGTCCTGCGCTCATGGGCCGTGCCCAAGGGGCCGTCGCTGGATCCGAGCGAGAAGCGCCTTGCGGTCCAGACCGAAGACCACCCGCTGGAGTACGGCGACTTCGAGGGCGTGATCCCGGCCGACAACTACGGAGCCGGCGCCGTCATCCTGTGGGACCGCGGGCCGGCGGTCCACCACGTCGACCCGGCGGCCGGCTGCGCGGACGGCAAGCTCCTCTTCGAGCTCAAGGGCTTCAAGCTGCGCGGGCTGTGGACGCTCGTGAAGACGAGCCGCTCCAAGAAAGAGTGGCTGCTGATCAAGAAGCCGGACGCCGAAGCGACGGGCGAGGACGCGACCGAGCTCGACCCTCACTCCGTGCTCTCTGGGCTGACGGTCGAACAGATGCGCGACGGTGCCTCCAAGGCCGAAGGGCTTGGCGTCGAGCTGGCGGAGCTCGGCGCGCCGCGGAGGCGGGTCGACGCAGAGCGAGTGAAGCCGATGCTGGCGACCCTGGAGCGTCAGCCATTCACCCGGGCCGGCTGGCTCTTCGAGCTCAAGTACGACGGCTACCGGCTGCAGGCCGAGCGTCGCGGCTCGCAGCGCGCGGGCGCCACCGCCGAGGTCGGTCTGCGCTACCGTAGCGGTCTCGATGCGACCTCGATCTACCCGGATATCGCCCTCGCTTTGCGGGCGTTGCCCTTCGATGAGCTTCTGCTCGACGGCGAGCTGGTAGTGCTCGATGACGCCGGCAAGCCGAGCTTCCACCGACTGCAGCAGCGGGCGCGACTCTCCCGGCGGCTCGACGTCGAGCGCGCCGCCGTGCGCTCACCTGCGACCTACTTCGTCTTCGATCTGCTCGCCTTCGAGGGCTACGACCTGCGGCCGCTCGCCCTGGCGCAGCGCAAGCGCATCCTGCAACAACTCCTGCCGCCACGCGGACCGCTTCGCTTCGCCGACCACGTCGAGGAGCGCGGAATCGACTTCTACGACCAGGTTCACCGGCTCGGGCTCGAAGGCATGGTCGGCAAGCGGGCGGACGCCGCCTACCGCTCCGGGCGGTCGCGCGCCTGGATCAAGGTGCGAGCCGAGCGCACCGGTGACTTCGCCGTCGTCGGCTACACCACGCCGAAGGGAAGTCGCGCCGGCTTTGGCGCCCTGCACGTGGCGATCCAGGCCGGCAACGACAAGCTCACCTACGCCGGCCGCATCGGAAGCGGGTTCAGCGCTCGCCAACTCGAAAGCCTGCGCGCCCAGCTCGAGCCCTTCCGGCGACGGCGACCAGCCTGCGACGGCGCGCCCTCCAAGGGCGGAGAGCACGTCTGGGTCGAGCCCCAGATGGTGGTCGAGGCCCGCTACACCGAGTTCACCCGCGATGGCCACCTGCGGCATCCGGTGTTCGTCCGCATAAGGGAAGACAAGTCGATCATCGATTGCGAGCGCGACGACATCCCGCCGCCGCCCAACCTAGAGTGGGCCGATGCCGGCGCGGCGCCGCGGAAGGTAGTGATCTCGCGCCCCGAGAAGGTCTTCTGGCCGGACGAAGGCATCACCAAGGGCGACCTGATCGGATACTACCGCAGCGTGGCGGAGCGACTACTGCCCTACCTCTCAGACCGCCCTCTGGTTCTCGACCGCTACCCCGACGGCTACCTCGGTAAGTCCTTCTTTCAAAAAAACGCCCCATCTTTCGCTCCAGAGTGGGTTCGAACCGAGTCCGTATGGTCGGACGACGCCGACAATGAGACGCGGTACTTCGTCTGCGACACCGTCGAGATGCTCACCTATCTGATCAACTCCGGGGCCATCCCCTTGCACATCTGGTCGAGCCGGCTGGGCGCCCTCCAGGCGCCGGACTGGTGCATTCTCGATCTCGATGCGAAGGACGCCGAGTTCGGCCACGTCGTCACCGTCGCCCGAGCCATCCATCGACTCTGCCGCGACATCGCCCTCCCGGCCGTCGCCAAGACGAGCGGCGCCACCGGCATGCATGTGCTCATCCCCCTCGGCGCCCAATGTAGCCACGACCAATCGAAGCGGCTCGCCTTCCTGCTCGCCCAGCTCGTCAGCCAGGACCTTCCCGACATCGCGTCCGTGGCGCGCTCGCCGCGGCAGCGAGCCGGACGGGTCTACATCGACGCCATCCAGAACGGCTACGGCAAGCTTCTGGTCGCTCCGTTCAGCGTCCGCCCCCTGCCAGGCGCGCCGGTGTCGACCCCCCTCCACTGGCGCGAGGTCAACCGTCACCTCGATCCGCTGCGCTTCACCGTTCGCTCCCTTCCGGAGCGCCTACGGCGCCAGCGCAGCGACCCCTGGGCCGGTCTGCTCGACCGCCGCCCCGACCTGCAGGGCTCGCTTCGACGCCTGGCCGAGCTGTTATGAGACGGCCGTCCAGCCAGGCCGGCAAGACTCACCCCGCAACCTTGACGCGCGCCCGCCCCCCAGCTCTCAACGCAGGCTGCGGTAGAGGGCGAGCTCGGCCCCGACCAGGGTCAGGCGCAGGGCCAGCCGCGCCGCCACGAAGAGCTGCCCGAGAAGGAAGACCAGGCCGATACCCAGCGCCGTCGCTTCGCCGACCCCTGGCGCCAGCGCGGTACGCAGGGCCACGAGGCCTAGCACCGAGAGCCCGACCAGCACGGCCAGAGCGAGCACCGAGGCCGGGTGACCGAAGACGAAGCGCAGGCCGCGCTTCAAGGCTCGCAGCGTACCCGGCTGCTCCTCGAGAATCGCCGCGATTCGCGCGTAGTCGAAGACCATCATCACCAGTGCCGTGAGCAGCAGGATCGGCACCGCCGCCAGCAGGTAGTAGCGCAGAACCGTGGCCTCGACGGTCACGTCCTGGACGCCTCGCTCGAGCGTGACGTAGACCCACTTGGCGCCGCGGTAAACGCCCCAGTAGAGCACGGCCGACAACGTCGTGAGCTTGAGCAAGCGCCCGAAGTAGCGCCCGCAGGCGCCGAGGAACTGAGACAGGACGAAGCGGCCACCACCCCGGGC
>JAPUJD010000269.1 GCA_027296385.1 Acidobacteriota bacterium
CCGGGCCGCAGCAACGCCGGATCGAGGACGTCCGGACGGTTCGTGGCGGCGATCAGGATGACGCCATCGTTGGACTCGAAGCCATCCATCTCCACCAGGAGCTGGTTCAAGGTCTGCTCGCGCTCGTCGTGACCGCCCCCGAGGCCCGCGCCGCGGTGGCGACCGACGGCGTCGATCTCGTCGATGAAGACGATGCAGGGCGCGTTCTTCTTGCCCTGCTCGAAGAGGTCGCGGACCCGCGAGGCGCCGACGCCGACGAACATCTCGACGAAGTCGGAGCCGGAGATGGAGAAGAAGGGCACGCTGGCCTCGCCGGCGATGGCCCTGGCGAGCAGCGTCTTGCCGGTGCCGGGAGCGCCCATCAGCAGCACGCCCTTGGGGATGCGGCCGCCCAGCTTCTGGAACTTGCTGGGCTCCTTGAGGAACTCGACGACCTCGGAGAGCTCCTCTTTGGCCTCATCGATGCCGGCCACGTCGGCAAACGTCACCTTCTTGCTCGAGTTGGTCAGCAGCTTTGCCCGGCTCTTGCCGAAGGAGAGCGCCTTGTTGCCGCCGCTTTGCATCTGGCGCATGAAAAAGACCCACAGGCCGATGATCAGCAGGAAGGGTGCCCAGGTGAAGAGGAACTGGAGCAGTGGGTTGCTCTTCGGCTCGGCGGCGCGGATCTGGACGTCGGCTTCACGCAGCTGGGAGATCAGCTCGGGATACTCTGGCGGTAGGTAGGTGGTGAACTCTCCGCCGTCGGGGAACCGTTCGCTCTCCTTGAAGGCGCCGCTCAGGTTCTGGCCTCGGATCTCTACTTCGGCCACGCGATCCCGCTCGACGTGTGCCAAGAACTCGGTGAAAGTCAGCTCGGCGCTTTGGACGCGCCCGGACTGGAACGTGGTCCAGAGAACGATCACCACCATCAGAATGGCGATCCATACGATCAGGGTTCGAATAGTCGGGCTCACGGTAGGTTCCTCTCCGATCCTTTCACGAGTTACGGATCGGGTGATGCTCTCGTTAGTGAGACGTCGCTGTTGACGGGGTCAGCTCGGCGAGCCAGGTTCGTTCGCTGCCCTCGAGGCGAAACTCGTCGGCGATTGTGACTCCCGGTACCCAGGCGATTCGATCGTCTACGATCAGTAGCGGAACCGAGTCCCGCAGATTACGCTCGACCCGGCGATCAATCAAGATGTCCTTGAGCTTGCGCCGGTACGAGCACCCTAGAGGGCGCAGTCGGTCTCCGGGTCTGCGATTACGTATCAACACCTGCTGTCCAGCCTCGAGGGGGAGTGACATGGCGGCCCGTGATTTCGAGCCCCGAAACATCCAAGGAGCCGGTTTCGACTCCACCATGCGGAGTGTGAGACCGAGCTCGGGGATCGACACCTCCCCCGGCACGCATAGTGTATAGGAGAACTCGGGTACCCCGCCGGGAGAGCGCCGGCGTAGTTCCAGGCGGTCGTCGCTGTTGCGCCAGGTCCATCCAGCGCCGCAATCGCAGCCCACGACGCCGCCACGAGCCAGTTGGCGGTCGAGCTCGTGCTGGGCGGTCGCCGGCGCCGAGTAGGGGGCTCCCGCTGCCCGGCGCAGGGCATCCAGGGCATAGGGGCGCAGGCTCTGGGGCAGCCGGCGCAGGGCCGGGAGATCGAGTCGCGAGCCTCCCCCGGTTGGGTTCGGCTCGATCTCGAGCTTTCGCGCCAGCCTCTTGAGCAGGCGATCGCTGGTTCTACGCGCGGCCGACGCCGCGCGCAGGAGGCTATCGGTGGAGAAGCCGGCGTCAGAGCGCAGTCGAGGCAGCAGCCGGTGGCGGATGACGTTGCGCGGGTGGCGAAGATCGATGTTGCCGGGATCCTCGACGGGCACGAGTCCGACCTCGTCGACAGCCAGTTTCAAGGAGGCGCGGTCGAGCTCGAGGAGGGGGCGCAGCACGTCTCCGAAGACCGGTCGCATGCCACCGAGGCCGATGACGCCGCTGCCGTAGAGCAGACGCAGGAGGATGGTCTCGATCTGGTCGTCGCGGTGATGGCCGACCGCGATCCAGTCAGCGCCGCAGCTGCCGAGGCAGCTGCGCAGGTAGGCGTAACGCACGCGCCGGGCCGCCGCCTCCAGGCTCTCGCCGGCTCGGCGTAGAGGCTCGATCTCCCGCCGTTCGGCCATGTACGGAATCTCGAGCTCCTTGGCGATAGCTCCGGCATGCTCCGCCCGCTCGGCCGATGCTGGGTCGAGGCCGTGATCGAGGTGGGCGGCCCGGACCGCCGGTCCGTCGTGCTCGGCCAGCCGGGCGAGCGCCCAAAGCAGCGCGGTCGAATCCGACCCGCCCGAGAAAGCGACGAGAATCGAGCGGTTGCGGTCGAGCACGCCATGACGGTCGAGGAACCGCTCGACGTGGTCGACGAGAAAGTGACTCAGTACGGTTTCCGTGGAGTCCGACGACCTAGCCTGCATGGCTCACCCCATTCCGGCTGCACCGGCGGGTCTGCCAGCGCCTGCTGCGTTGCGCTCGGTCGGTCATCCTCGGCGTAGCTCTGGCTACGCCTGCGGCGCCCTCACTCGCAAGCCTTTCAGGCACAGGCGTCTCCATCGGTTCGCTCGAAACGGGGCGAGGAAGGCAGGCTAGGTTGGTCGGCATGGAGAGAATGGTGGCGGTGAAGGGACTTGAACCCCTGACCTAGCGGTTATGAGCCGCTCGCTCTAACCACCTGAGCTACACCGCCGTGTGGTGGACAGTGGCGCCGCCGAGCCCGTCGAACGAGCTCGATTCGCGCTCCGGGGCGCGATTATAGAACTACGGGCCGTCGCAGGCCACGGGCCGCGGGATGCTTGCGGGGGCCGACCTCGGCGGCTGGCCCCTGCTCGTTCCCAGCCCTAACCCAGCTTGCCGTCGAAGTGGCTGAACTCGCCGAAAAAGCGCTTGGCCGAAAAAGCCATCGCCTGCGGGTTGAGCGAATAGATGACCTGCTGGCCGCGCCTCTCGTCGAGAACCAAATTGGCCTCCTTCAACACTGAAAGGTGGCGCGAGATCGTAGGCTGAGCGAGGCCGAAGTTGCTCACGATCTCCCCGACGCTGTGCTCTCCGCGCTCGAGGATCTGAAGGATGTTGCGCCGGGTTTCGTCTGACAGAGCCTTGAAAAATTTGTTCAGTTCGCGACTTTGCTGACGTGCTTGCATCATGTCCCCCATTGTGGGTCCTCCAAAGGAATGACTACAGTTCTAAAGGTGCCCGCTCCCTGTCTCGGATGGCCCCATCCGAGGGACGGGTCGGGCTAGCGTCTCTTGAGCATAGAAGCAAATCTTGTGCCAGCGGGAGGCCCGTGACGCCTGCGCGATCGAAGGGTCTACATCTTTCCAAATACCAGACAATTGAACCAGATACTAGACACTTTCAGGGCTCCGCGCAGGGCTCCGCCATGTGTCGCACTGGCTGGCTCGAAGCACCCGTGTGCTCCGGCAGGTCTCAGAAAACTGGAGTGCCCGTCGAAATTTCGGCGGGTTTTCGGGCCCTAGAACTATCCGGTAGCCGCCAGACGGTCGGCCACCGCGCTCCAGTCGACCACGTTGAACCAGGCCGCGACGTAGTCCGGGCGCCGGTTCTGGTAGTTCAGGTAGTAGGCGTGCTCCCATACGTCGAGGCCGGCGATGGGCGTCCTGCCATCCATCAGCGGACTGTCCTGGTTGGCGGTCGAGGAAACCTCGAGCTTGCCGTCGCTGACGGTCAGCCAGGCCCAGCCGGAGCCGAAGCGCGTGGCCGCCGCCTTGGAGAAGGTCTCCTTGAAGTTGTCGAAGCCGCCGAGGTCACGATCGATCGCCGTTGCCAGGTCGCCGCTCGGGCCGCCGCCGCCGCTCGGGCTCATGATCCGCCAGAAGAGCGAGTGGTTGGCGTGGCCGCCGCCGTTGTTGCGCACTGCCGTCTCGATCGACTCGGGGACCTGGGAGATGTTGCGCATCAGATCCTCGATGCTCATGGCAGCGAGATAGTCATGGCCCTCGAGCGCCGCGTTCACATTGGCTACGTAGGCGGCGTGGTGCTTGCCGTGATGGATCTCCATCGTCCGGGCGTCGATATGGGGCTCCAACGCGTCGTGCGCGTAGGGCAGGCTGGGCAGTTCGTGCATGAGGTTCCTCCGGGTTGATTCAAGACTCGGTCGAGAGCCACAGTTTGCCATGAATCCCTTGCCGTGTGGGGCTTGTCCGCCGGGCCGTTGACTTCCGAGGCTGGATTTCCATACTATCCATCGGCCCCGGGACGGGGAGGTTAGCTCAGTGGGAGAGCGTCTGCCTTACACGCAGAGGGTCGGGGGTTCAAATCCCTCACCTCCCACCATCTAGCTCTCTCGGTCCGGGACGATCTGCGGGGTCGTAGTTCAGCTGGTTAGAATGCCGGCCTGTCACGCCGGAGGTCGCGGGTTCGAATCCCGTCGGCCCCGCCATTGTAACTCTCACCCGCCGAACCTTATGCAGACGAGGACCGAACGATGCGCGAGAAGATCAAGTTGGTTTCGAGTGCCGGTACCGGTTACTTCTACACGACGGACAAGAACAAGCGGCTGTCGACCGGCAAGCTGACCCTGAAGAAGTACGATCCGAAGATTCGCAAGCACGTCGACTTCGTCGAAGAGAAACTGCGCTGATCGCCCGCACGCCGGCCTCCTTCGCCGGTGTGCTATGATCCCTCTGCCTACTGGCGCCGGGTACCAAGCCCGGCCTTTGTCGTTTCTGCGAGGTTGCCTACCTCCGCTCCCAATCAAGGAGCGGCAACATGCAAACGACACCCCTTCTTCGAACCGAGAGTCCCCTCGCCAGTATCAGTGCCCAGGAGCTCGTGGAGCGCTGCGGCGCTCGTGACTGCGAGGAAAGCTGGCAAGAGTTTCTCAATCGCTACGGCTGGGCTCTGGCCGCTACCGTGCGCCGGGCGCTGGCCGGAGTCGGCCGAGCGCTGAGTCACGACGTTCAGGAGGATCTGTTGCAGGAGATCTACTGCCGTCTGTTGGCCGACGGGCGCCGTCGGCTGCGCAGCTGCCGCGGCGAAGACGACCGCACAGTCACCGGCTACCTCTGTCGCATAGCCGAGAACGTGGTCATCGATCACCTGCGGCGTTCTAACGCCGTCAAGCGCGGGCGCCAGCTCCTGGTGGCGTCGCCAGGCGCAGGCGATGACTGCCCGCTGGAGCGGGCGGTCGACCCGGCGTCGAGCGCCGAGCGTCGAGCTCTGGTGGCACAGAGCAGGCGGCTGTTCTTTGCGCGGGCGGGCCGGGCCCTGTGCGGTCCCAATCGCCAGCGCGACCTCTGGGTGACCTATCTGGCGCTCTTCGAGGGCTGGAGCAGCCGCGAGATCTCCCGTCGTTTCGGCACTATCACCGCCAACAATGTCGACTCGGTCGTCTACCGCACTCGGCGGCGCCTACGCACCGCGGGAATCGAGCTCGGGCAGCTCGCAACTCGGCGTTAGCAGTCTGCGCGGCAGCGCGAATTCAGCCCTGCTAGTCGCCAGCTGCGATCGATCTTCGGGAGGTGATTCTTCGTGCCCGTTTCTGCCGCGCGAACAACTAGCCAATAGGCTAGTCGAGGCCCAGACTCACGGTAACGGGCGGCGCCTCCTCGAGGCTCTTGCGGCGCTCTAGCAGTGCGCCCGCCTCGTCGAAGAGCTCGAGGGCGCGCAGGATCTGGGTGTCGCCCTCGGCGAGCACCCGGTAGCGCGCCTCGATGCCGAACGCCGAGTTGAGGATCTCGGCGACGAGATAGCGCAGCGCGATCTCGCACGTCACCTCCTCGGCGAAGCCCTCTTCGACCTCGTCGTCGGTGGCGAGCTCCTTGTCGAGGAGCCATGCGCCGAATTGGTCGAGGAACTCCGGCGGCGGCTGCCAGTCTCGACTCTCGATCTCGTGGTCGACCGTGACCTCGATAGCGAAGTCGAAGAAGGCGTTGCGACTCAGGAGGTACTGAATGAACGGTGCGAGAGCCTGAGGCTCGACTACGACGTCCGGCTGGATGCCGCCCTTGCCGTAGACCTCGCGCCCGAGGTCGGTGAAGAAGGTCTCGTCCTGGCCGGCGTTGGCCACGGCCACGCGGGCGTGCTCGCCCGAGCTGCGGTAGGAGGCGTAGTCGAACCAGGAGGAATAGTCGCGCTGGATCAGTCGACCTGACGGCGTGTAGTACTTGGCCGTCGTCACCGCGAGGCCGTTGCCGTAGGAGAGCGAGTAGACGGTCTGCACCAAGCCCTTGCCCCAAGTCGGGGTGCCGACGATGAGGCCGATGTCATGGTCCTGGATCGCGCCGGAGAGGATCTCGGCGGCCGAAGCGGTGCCATCGCTGACCAGGACGATGACCGGAATGTCCAGGTCCTCGTAACGATTGCTCGAGTGGAAGTCCTGAAACGAGTCGCGCGTGCGGCCGCGGGTCTCGACGATCTTGCCGCCCTCGGGCACGAACTGATCGGAGACCGCCACCGCCTGGTCGAGCAGACCGCCGCCGTTGTTGCGCAGGTCGAGCAGCAGCCGCTCCATGCCCTGGCTCTTGAGCGCCGCGAGTGCCTCACTCATCTCTTTGCCGGTGCCCCGATTGAAGTCGGAGAGCGCGATGTAGCCGACCTGCGGCGCGATCATGTAGGTGTAGCGCACAGTGTTCTGTGGAATCTCGGCGCGGGTGATCGCCAGCTGCAGCGGCTCAGGCAGACTCAGGCGCACGATCTCGACATTTACGGTCGTGCCCTTGGGACCCTTGAGGCGGCTGACCGCGTCGTCGACGCTCATGCTGTTGGTCGGCTCGCCCTCGATCGAGGAGATGATGTCGCCGGCGCGGATCCCCAGCCGTGAGGCCGGGGTGCCTTCGATCGGCGTGATCACCGTCAGGCGGCCGTTGCGCATGCCGACCAGGATGCCGAGCCCGGAGAAAGTGCTCTGCTGGCGGTTGCGCATCTCGCCGAAGGCGGCGGCGCTCAAGAAGCTCGTGTGCGGATCGAGGGTACGCACGATGCCCTGGATCGAAGCGTTGACCAACCTTTCGTACGTGCGCTCGGTCGGGTAGCGATCGTGCACGGTGGAGACCAGCTCGGTGTAGACCCGCAGCAGGTCCTTGGCTTCGTCGGTGATGGCCAGGACCCTATTGCCGAATACCCCGCCGAGTAGCAGGGCCGTAAAGAAGGCCGCGATGGCCGCGATACGCCAAGAACGTCTCACGCCACAACCTTATCAGCTTGCTCGATCAGGCCTCGGCCCCGCCTGGCGCTGCCGGTGCCTCGCAGGTCCCTTGACTTTGCCGCCGCCTCGCCCGATTATCTCCACATGTTCGGCACCCTCGGTATGCCCGAGCTCCTGTTCATCCTCGTCCTGGCGTTGCTGGTTTTCGGCCCCAAGCGCCTGCCTCAGGTCGGCAAGACCCTCGGGAAGGGGCTGCGCGAGTTTCGCCGCGCCACCAACGAACTCAGGCGCACCGTCAATACCGAGATTTCGGCGACGGATTCCGAGCCGACCCGGCCGACTCCGGCGGCACCGCCGCAGTACTCGTCGAGTCGGATACGCCCGCAGCCGAGCAGCCGGAAGCCGCGGCCGAGGCGGAGCTACCGGTGGAGTCAGAAACCACGAAGAGAGCCGCTCCCGCCGCCACGGGCGACAGGGCGGAAACCACAGACTCCGTTGACACGGAGTAATCGCCTTGGCCGAGCCGCAGCCGCGCGAACCCTTGGACGGGCAGGGCGACCTGCCGCGCATGACGCTG
>JAPUJD010000027.1 GCA_027296385.1 Acidobacteriota bacterium
GCCAAGATCATGGCGGTGGAGCTTGCTGGTGAAGGCATCCGGGTGCTGAGCGTGGCTCCGGGGTCGATCCGCTTTCCGGGCGGCAGCTGGGACAAGCGTTGCAACGACGATCCCGAGGGCATGGCCGCCTTCATCGAGCAGAACCTGCCGATCGGGCGCTTCGGCACGGCCGAAGAGATCGCGGACGTCGTGGCCTTCCTGGTCTCGGACCGCGCCAGCCTGATCACCGGCGCCTGCATCAACGTCGACGGCGGGCAGAGCCGGTCGCTGATCTAGCCTTCTCGGTAAGGGCGACAACCAGATCGAGCTCCATCCTCCGCGCGCCTGGAGGATGCGGTTCGTCTCTTATCGGTAGGCATCCGACCGATGTACGACATCGACGACGAGCACGACGAGAGCTCCGTCTTCCAGGGAGCAGAGAATTCGGTAGCTTCCAACCCGGTATCGCCAGAGAGACCCCAAGGGGCCTCGTAGGGCTCTCCCTTTTGCTCGTGGGTCTGTGCCCGGTACTTCGAACTGGCCAAGGTAATCGAGCACCCGGCGGTTCGCCGCGCGGTCGAGGCGCCTGAGACTGCGTTCAGCCCGGCGGGTGAGCTCGACTCTCCAGGTCTTCTGTCTCGAGGGCATCGTTTACCTCCTTCAAGGTAAGAGCCCGCCTACCAGAGCGCCGATGCTCCTCGAGGGCTTCTACGGCTGTTGCGTAGTCTTCCAACTCTTCGAGCGCCTCTTCGATCACCTGCCGCACGATCGAGGACTTCGTCCTCTTGGTGCTCTCAGCGATCGCTCGGAGGCGATTCTCCGTGTTGGTTGGTAGGCGGACTGTCAACATCATGGCTTCTTGTTTTACGCCGACTTCCCAGCACACTTTTTCAGGAGAGCTAAGTGTAGTACATGTCATACACATCGGCAAGGCGAGCTTCTGTGCGTGTCGCGACTGCGCATCCGAGCAGGACGGTCGTGCCGTCGAGCGGCGGGGTAGACTCCCGCCGGCAGAGAGGCATGGAGGAACACGAATACACCTGGGTCCGAACTGCGGTCGAGCTGAGGGAGCTGGCAGCGGTTCTCGACGGCCATCCGGTGCACGTCTTCGACACCGAGTCGAATTCCGGGTTCGTCTACGACGAGAGACTCTGCCTGCTGCAGTTCGAGGTTGCCGGCGGCTTCTGGCTGGTCGATCTGCTCGCCCTTCCCGAGGGCCGGCAGGGGCTCGATCCACTGCGTGCGGCGCTCGAGGGCGCCGGCACGGTGACGAGGCTCCATGGTGGCGAGTTCGACGTCGGGTGCCTCAAGCGCGATTTCGATCTGGCTCTGGGTGGCGTGTGGGACAGCCAGCAGGCGGCACGGTCCCTGGGCTGGGAGAAGACAGGCTATGGCTCGTTAGTCGAGAGGGTTTGTGGCATTGCGCTGGACAAGGCCTTTTCGCACTACGACTGGGGACATCGTCCGATCGCTCCTGAGCCTCTTCGCTACGCTGTCCAGGATGTCGTGTATCTGTCCGCGGTCTGTGAGCACCTCGAGAGGCTGATCCGGGAAGCCGACATCGAGGAGGAGTTGGAGATCGCCAACCAGGCGGTGATGGACTCGACTTGGGGAGGCGGTTACCAGGCGGACGGCTTCTGGCGGATCAAGGGCGTGTGGGGCCTGCCGAGCCAGCAGATGCCGGTGGTCGTCGCCCTCTACCGCTGGCGCGAAGAGATGGCGCGCGACCTCGACAGGCCCCCTGGGCGGGTCCTCAACAATCGGCTGCTCTTGGCCCTGAGTCGCAACCCGCCTTCGGCGCCGGGACACCTGCGGCGGCTCGGGATCCACGGACGGCTGGTGCGAGAGCGCGGGCGCGAGCTCCTGGACGTGATCGCCGCCGCTCGCCGCGATCCGCCAGCTGTACCTCCCAGGCCGCAAAGGGCCAGGGAGGACCCGCAGGCAGCCAAGCGAGCGGATCGCTTGCGGAAATGGCGTCGGGGCGAAGGTGAGCGCCGGGGCGTCCCGGAACAGGTCGTCTTGCCGAGCGCGGCGCTGCGCCATCTGGCCATGCTCCCGGAGGAAGACCTGACCCGGGTGCCGCAGCTGGGCGCCAAGCGCGTCCGGTTGTACGGGCCCACGCTCGAGGCGCTGTGCCGCAATTGACCTCCGTAGTGCCTCGGAAGACGAAGCGGCGAGGCCTGCACCCTGAGGCGCCGGCGCGGAGGAGAAGCCTTCCCCCGGATCCAGTTTCTGGCTAGGCTCGGCCCGACAATGCTCGACATCATCCTGGTTGGCGCGGTCATCGTGGTCGCTTTCGTTCTCTTCGCAACGGAGAAGTTGCGGGTGGACTTCGTGGCGATCCTCATCCTGGCGACGCTGACCGTCATCGGGCAATTCCGCGACGGATTCCTGAGCGTCGAGGAGGCCTTCTCCGGTTTCAGCGACCCTGCGACGCTGACCATCGCCGCGATGTTCATCTTGAGCAGCGGTCTCACCCGTACCGGAGCGCTCGCCGAGCTCAGCCGCAAGATGGCTGCCATCGCCGGCGACAGCGAGCTCAAGCTCTTCGTCGTGCTGATCCTGATCGTCGGCGTCGTCTCCGCCTTCATCAACAACACCGCGGCCGTCGCGATCTTTCTGCCGATCACGGTGGTGCTGGCGAGAGATCGCGGGGTGAGCCAGTCGAAGCTCCTCATGCCTCTTTCTTTCGCCTCGATCGTCGGCGGCACCGCCACGCTCATTGGGACATCGACCAACATCCTGGTGAGCTCGCTCGCCGCTCGCCGCGGAATCGAGCCCTTCTCGATGTTCGAGCTCAGCAAGCTGGGCGCGATCTTCCTCGCCATCGGATTGGTCTATCTCACCGTCTTCGGCCGTCGCATGCTGCCCGACCGCGGGCCCACCAGCTTGACGCGTAAGTACGAGATGGCGCGCTATCTGACGGGACTGATGGTGCCGGAGGACTCGCCGCTGGTCGGCAAGAGTGCCGCCGAGGCGCGGCTCACCGAGCTCTACGACGTGACCATTCTCGAGATCATCCGGGGCGAAAGGAAGATCCACTCGGGTCTTCGCGATACCAAGCTCGAGGCTGGTGATCACCTCCTGGCGCGCGGCGCGCTCGATGGCATCATGGAGATGAATCGCAGCGAGGGCGTCACTATCCGCGACGAGGTGAAGTACGCCGACCAGGAGTTGACGACCGAGGACACCGTGCTCCTGGAAGCGGTCGTTTCGCCTTCCTCGTCGCTCGTCGGCAGCACGCTCAAGGAAGCCGATTTCCGCCATCTGAGCGGTGTCTTCGCGCTGGCCATCAACAAGCACGGCGAGACCATTCGCGACAAGGTGGGCCGCATCGCTCTGGACATCGGCGACACCCTGCTCCTACAAGGGCGGCGCGGCTCGGTCGACCATCTCGCGGACAAGCCCTACTCGCTGGTTCTTCAGACCCTCGATCTTCCCGAGATGCGGGCCGGCAAGGCGATCTACGCTGGCAGCATCATCGCCTTCGTTGTCGCCATGGCGGCGACCGGCGCGGCCCCGATCTTGGTCTCCGCCCTCCTCGGCTGCATTCTCATGGTCGCCACTAAGTGCATCAGTCTGCAGGAGGCCTACGACTCGATCAACTGGTTCGTGATCTTCCTTCTCGCCGGTGTAATCCCGCTCGGCCTCGCCATGGAGAACACCGGCACGGCCCAGGCGATCGCCTCCGGGCTGCTCGACTTGACCCACACCTGGGGCGCCCCGGCGGTGCTTTCCGCCTTCTACCTTCTGACCACCCTCTTCGCCTCCGTCATGTCGCACAACGCGGCCGCGGTGGTCTTGGTGCCGATCGCCATCGCCACTGCCAACGAGCTCGGGCTCGACCCCCGGCCCTTCCTCATGGCCGTGACTTTCGCCGCTTCCTCCTCGCTGGCGACGCCGTTCGGCTACCACACCAACCTGATGGTCTACGTCCAGGGCGGCTATCGCTTCTCGGACTACGTGAAGGTGGGCGTGCCGCTCAACCTATTGCTCTGGTTGACAGCCTCGTTGCTCATTCCGGTTTTCTGGCCGTTCTAGCGAGCCTCGGTTCCTGGAATCTACACAGTTGTGACGACCTCGCTGGTCGTGCACGTCTCCTCTCGAACTCATGCACTGTCCTTCCGGTGAGAAGAACCGTGAACACTGGCTGGAGCGTGTCTCGGTGGGGGAGGAGTGTCCCACTTTCTGATGCAAGGCGACAGGCGGGACGACCGATAAGCCGCGCTTCTGGGACCTAACGCTCTGACGTCTCCGAAGGTCTTGGAGACGCCGTCGACTGCAGCCGATAGGGGCGACGTCTGCGACGTGATGGACCAGCGCGTTTTCGTGGTCGTCCGAGGCTCTTCGTCGTGGCTCGACCGCTGGCTCGCGGCCGCCGATTGCGTCCTCTCTCCTCAACTCAAGCGTTAGGCTTTCGAAGCAGCCAGGTGACGTCTTGCGTCCATCGTCCCAGAAAGGCGCACTCCTCCCGTTGTCGCTCCACGTAACGTGCTACCAGATCGGCGAGTTCCGGTCGACGTGCAACCAGGGCGGCGGCGCGGCGGACAATCCGCGACATGTCGGCGTCGTTCCCCTGCGCCTCGCTGCCTGACTTGTACATCGCCACGATCCTTGCACCCGACTTCTCGATGCGCCTTCGCGTTTCGTCGAGCTCCGCGTGGGCTTCGAAGCCGGGCCGCACAGGGGCGCCCGGTAGCAGGACGCTGTCTTCGATGAGGATCCAGCCGAGAC
>JAPUJD010000270.1 GCA_027296385.1 Acidobacteriota bacterium
GTCTGGGCGAGCAGGACGAAGAGTGTTGCCGCCAGGGTGCGCAACTGCAGGCCGGGTCCGACCGACTCTATTGCGACCGCCAAGGCTGCCACAGTGGTGGCGAAGACGAACGACCACCAGACGCGAACGCCGACCAAGGGATCGCCGCCGCTGAAGGTGGTGAACAGTTTGAGGAGGTAGACGTGAGCATAGCGGTTGAAGAACCACGCCTTGACGTTGAAGCTCGCCGCGTGGAGATAGGCAGTGTCGTCGCCGCCGAGAACCGTGCCGGTGAACGGAAGGCTAGCGAGGAAGGCCAGGGCGAAGAGTCCGAGCACGAGAGCTGCCCGAAGGCCGCGCCCGTCAAACGCCCGGAGCCGGGCGATGAGCCTGGCGGCGGGCTCTTCGAAGTGTCTTGCAAATCCGCGCAATAGCAGGACGGCGGCGAGCAGAAGGATGACACCGAGAAGTTGGCGATAGGTCCGCGGCCAAGGTGCCAGCGCCCGCCTCAGGGTCTCTCGCAGAATCAACGGCCGCGCCGCGTAGAGGTCATCGAGCGGGAGGCGTGCCGCCGACTCTTGGGGTCCTGGAGCCACCCAGTGGACCGCCAGCCGACTGTCGCCGTGAGTCTGGTAGAGACCGATCTCGACTGCATGGAAGCCCGGCTCGAGCACTTTGCGTCCGGTCTCACGCCGCTCGCCGAAGATGCCACGAGTGTCGACAATGAGCGCGCCGTCGATTCGAAGGTAACCACCGTCGTCCGCGTCAAGGGAAAAACGGTGTTCGCCTTCCTGCGCGACGGCCCACCAGCCGCTCCAACGGATGCTGAATACGACTTTGGTCTTCAGGGCCTCGCTGACCTCCGAGGCACTGTCCAGGCGGGGCTCTCCGATCGCGGTGTTGAAGGGCTTTCCCTCCCAGGGTGCCCCGAGAGCGAAGTACTCAGTTAGCAGGCCGGGGTGGTAGGTGACCAGAAGGGCGCCGCTAACGGCCACGAGCAGAAGAAGCACCAGGCGAAGCCCGATCTGCACCTGCTGAGCTGCCGGCAATCGCGACAACGGGACAGGAATTCGCATTTTCGGGCTGCGGGTGCGCCGCGATGGTTGAGGCTGGCTTTCGCTCTGCTGGCGGATTCTGATGCGCGAGTCTAGGCACTGTCAACTCGTCTTCGCCGAAGCGAGATGTAGACGGTCGGCCGGCGGCCGAACTGGCTGAGTTGGTGAGAATCGTCCCGGACAGCCGGATACAGGTCGTCCTCGCCAGATTCGTGTCGCTTTTTCGCACCATACGCCCACGCAGATAGCGAGCTAGCGCGTGAGGGACGACCGCGGTCTATCAGCGCAGCTACGAAGCCCAGGACTTGAGGTGCCCACTCGAGGTGCCACGTCGACATGCTAACTAGGTCGAATTTCGTGCAACGCGCTGTCGATGAATTACTTGAACTCCTCGATGGCTTCTTGGCTTCGCCGCGACGCGGCTCGACGAGACATCGCCCGCCGGTATGATCGGCGGCAACCCGGACGCGATCCGGATGGGTTTCTCGACTGGCTGAATCGGCCGTGGCGTCTTTTGCGGTGTGGTACGAAACTGCGACGAGTCCAGCGGCGGTCCGTTCTGGGTTCGGCGAGAGGGAGGGAGGAGTCGGTGCAGATCGTGGAGAACGCTCTCGAGCGGGCCGAACGCGGCCTCTACGCGCGCAGCGTCGCTGGCGGCGTGTTGATGGGCTTGGCCAATCTGGTGCCGGGCATCAGCGGCGGCACCATGCTCTTGGCGGTCGGCATCTATCGTCCGTTCATCGAGTCGATCGCCGAGCTCACGACGTTGCGCTTGCGGCCCCGTGCCTTCGGGGTGCTGGCCGCCGTCGGCCTGACGGCAGTGACGGCTATCGCGCTCCTGGCCGGCACGGTCAAGGATCTGGTCGTGGACCACCGCTGGCTGATGTACAGCTTGTTCATCGGTCTGACTCTCGGTGGCGTACCGGTGGTGTGGAAGCTGATCTGCGCCGAGAGACGGCGCCCCACAAGGGCAACGAGTCGGAGCCTGTGGTTGGCGATCGCAGCTGGGGGGGTAGGCATGGGTGTGCTGGCCTGGGTGCAGGCGGCTGGCAGCGGCGGCCAGGCCGAGCACACCGGTTTCCTGTTCATGTTGCTCGCCGGCACGGCGGCGGCGGCCGCCATGATTCTGCCCGGGGTCAGCGGCAGCTATCTCTTCCTCGTTCTCGGCGTCTACGTCGCGGTTCTCGCCGGTGTCGAGTCGTTCGTCGACGCGCTCAAGGCGGCGGACCTGGCGGCCTTGGGGCCGCCGACACTGCAGGTCGTGTTGCCGGTCGGGCTGGGCGTGATTCTCGGCATGGTCGCGGTCTCCAATGCCCTGAAGGGGCTGCTGCGGCGCGCTCCGGTACCGACCCTCGGCGTCTTGATGGGGCTGTTGGGCGGCGCCGTGGTCGGTCTGTGGCCGTTCCAGCGCGGCGTCGCGCCACAGCTTGGTGAGCTTTTCCGCGGTAGCCTGGTGACGCGCGCGAGCCTGGCCGAAATCCTGAGTAGGCCCGAGCGCTTTCCGACGGAGTTCTTTACCCCAAGCGCGAGCCAGGTCCTGATCGCCGTGGGAGTCATCGTCGGCGGGTTCGCTGCTACCCTCTTGATCGGCCGGCTGGGCGGGCAAGCGGAGGCATCCGGCGAGGAGATGGCGTGAGGGCGCTGGTCGTCGGCGGTACCGGCATGCTGGGTCAGGCGGTGACCGCCCATTGGCTCGAACGGGGCGCCGCTGTGCTGGCGGTGGGCAGCGACCGAGTGGACCTGACGCGGCCAGACACTGGGGAGCGGGCGATCGCCGACTTTGCCCCCGAGCTGGTGGTCAATTGCGCCGCCTTTACCAGGGTCGACGACTGCGAGAGCGAGCCTGAGCTGGCGATGGCGATCAACGGCACTGGGGTGGGTGACCTCGCCCGGGCGACGTCGGCGGCGGGGGCGAAGCTCATCCACATCTCGACCGACTACGTCTTCGACGGCGAGAGTGCCGAGCCCTACGACGAGGCAGCGGCGGTCAACCCGCGCTCGGTCTATGGCGAGAGCAAGCTCGAAGGTGAGCGCCAGACACTGCGCTTCCCGCGTAACCTGGTCCTGCGCACGAGCTGGCTCTTCGGCCCCGGCGGCGGCAGCTTCGCCGCGACGATTGTGCGCCTGCTCGCCGACGGCGGCCAGCCGCTACGCGTGGTGGCCGACCAGCACGGCTGTCCGACCTACGCCCCCTACCTGGCCGCCACGATCTGGGAGCTGGCCGCGGCCGACGCGACCGGTGTCCTGCACTACTGCAACCGCGAGGCCACGACCTGGCACGGCTTCGCCCTGGCGATCGTGCGCGCCGTCGGCCGCGAGGTCGAGATCGAGGCCATCTCCACGGAGGAGATGCCGCGGCCGGCCGAGCGGCCGGCCCACTCGGTGCTCAGCGTCGAGCGCATCGAACGGCTGCTCGGTCATCCCGTCGAGCCCTGGCAGCGCGGCCTCGAGTCCTATCTCGAGCAGGTTCGTTGATCCGGGAGTTGTCCTTGCTCGCGCGTTCTTCGCGCTCGGGGCTAGCCCCGGGCTGCTAGAGCAGAGCCGTTGCGAGCGCCACCGCTCCGAGCCCGAAGCAGTACCAGGAGAAGACACCGAAACGCCCGCGGCGCAGTAGCGCCAGCAGGAAGACCAGCGCCGCCCAGCCGACGATGAAAGAGGCGAGCACGCCACTCGCCACCGCCTCCGGGTTGAGGCTTACCCAGGAGACCTCGCGCAGCTGCACGAAGCCGGCGCCGAGGATCGCCGGAATCGACAGCAGGAACGAGAATCGGGCCGCCGTTGCCCCGTCGATCCCGAAGAGCAAGGCGACCGAGATGGTCGAGCCAGAGCGCGACAAGCCGGGGATGATGGCGATCGACTGGGCGCCGCCGATGAGCACGGCTTTCCACCAGGAGAGCTGACCCGCGTCAGCGAGCTGCGAGCGCAGCCGCGGAACCTGGAGCACGAAGCCGGTGAGAACCAGCATGAGGCCGACGAAGCCGACGCTCTCAAAGGCCGAGGCGAAGAGATCTCGGAAGTAGTAGCCGATGAGGCCGGTCGGGATCGAGGCCAGGAAGAGGAAGAAGATCAGGCGCAGCTCGACCGAACGGCTGACCGTCTTGACTGGATGAGTCCAGAGCTCCGAGCCCAACAGCGCCCGCATCAGGACACCTGCCATCCGGCTCAGGTCGCGGCCATAGACCGCCACCACCGCTCCCAGCGTGCCCAGGTGCACCATGACGTCGAAAAACACTCCTGCCTCCTCGATGCCGAGGAAGTGCTGCGCCAGCACCAGGTGACCTGAGCTCGAGATCGGCAGGAACTCGGTCAGGCCCTGGAGTGTGCCCAGGATAATGGCCTCGAGCACGGTCATGCGTTGCTCCCGACGGGAGGACGAACTCTGCGGTCATCGGTCATGGCTCCCCCCTGGCGGTGACGATCGCGCTCTTGGTGTTCTTGCTCTCCATCCCGAGCTCCTCCACCGTCCGGCGGATCGACTCGCCGATGCGTTGCGCTTGCTCGGGGTCGCTGCCCGTGCCCGCGACCCCCCAGGCGGTCAGTCGGGTCACTTCCGCCCGAACCGTCCACGGATACACAGTCGCATCCTGCGGAACAGAGTCGAAAGGCTCGTTCATCGTCCTTGGGGTCTGGGCAGGACCCGGAGCGGGTCGGTCAGGGGCTGCGGCGATGGTTCTACCCTAGTAGAACACCTCCAGCCTTCGCAACCCACGTCCGACGCCGGCAAATTGACACTCCCTGAGCCCTCTCTTACACTCAGGCGCCCGTCGGGGCGTAGCGCAGTCTGGTAGCGCACCTGCCTTGGGCGCAGGGGGTCCTCAGTTCAAATCTGGGCGCCCCGACCATTTAAGCCTGACCCCGAAAGGAATCGACCCGGCGGACACGATCTGCCTGTAGCTCAGCTGGATAGAGCGGCGGCCTTCTAAGCCGCGGGTCGGGGGTTCGAGTCCCTCCAGGCAGGCCAGTTCCCGAGAGTCTTTGAGAGTCTGAAACCGTGGTGAGTGTAGCTCAATTGGTAGAGCGCTTGGTTGTGGTCCAAGTCGTTGGGGGTTCAAGTCCCCTCACTCACCCCATTCCCTGCTTCGCCGCATGATCCCAATGCGCCCTTAGCTCAGCTGGATAGAGCGACGGCCTCCGGAGCCGTAGGTCAGAGGTTCGAATCCTCTAGGGCGCGCCATCGTTTTCCCCGTTTCCACCCACCGCAACCTGCCGGCGGCCGGAGGGCTTCTCTACGAGTCCCCCGCGTAGCGGTCGAAACTCACGTCCTGGTAGTTCGCGGCAGTCACGCTCTCACCCTCCACGACAAAAGTCACGACCTGGCCGGAGCCGGTCAACTCGACGCGAACCTGGTGCTGACTCCCGTCGAAGACCTCGGCACAGCTCCTGGCCGCGC
>JAPUJD010000271.1 GCA_027296385.1 Acidobacteriota bacterium
TTTGCCAACGCCGTTGCTGGCGGGAGAAGCGGTGGCCGTCCTGACTCTCGTCCCTGCCGCCTAGCAGCCCGGCAAGATCAGTCGATCAGCCCCTGTTCGCGCAGCCAGGTCGAGTTGATCTTCGACAGATAGCGCTCGCCGGAGTCGGGGAAGAGCGTCACCACGAAGGCATCCGCCGGCAGCGCCGCGGCCACCGTGCGCGCCGCCGCCGCGGCGGCCGCGCCGGAGGAGCCGGTGAAAATCGCCTCGGTCCGTGCCAGCTCGGTGACCGCGTCGTAGGCCGTCCTGTCGTCGATCGTGATCACCTCGTCGATGTAGTCGAACCAGACACTCTCCGGCATCAGATCCTCGCCGATGCCGTCGATCAGGTACTGATGGATCTCCTCCTCGGGCGGCAGCTCGCCGTGCTCGCTGTAGTGGGCGTAGACGCTGCCCACCGGATCGACCCCGATCACGCGGATGTCGGGGTTCTGCTCCTTGAGGTACTTGGCGACGCCGCTGATCGTGCCGCCGGTGCCGATGCCGGCGACCCAGTGGGTGACCGAGCCGTCGCTCTGGCGCCAGATCTCGGGGCCGGTCGAGTCGTAGTGGGCCTGCGGGTTGGCCTGGTTGTAGTACTGGTAGGGCAGGAACGCCCCCTGCTCGTCGCGGATGCGCTCGGCCACCTTGTAGTAGGAGCATGGGTCCTCGGCGTCGACGTCGGTCGGGCACATGATGACCTCGACGCCGTAGGCCTCGAGCAGGGCCTTCTTCTCGAGCGGCATCTTGTCGGCCGCGGTGCAGATCAGTTGGTAGCCCTTGAGGATGGCGGCGATTGCCAGTCCGACGCCGGTGTTGCCGGAGGTCGGCTCGACGATGGTCATGCCGGGCTCGAGCTTGCCCTCGCGCTCGGCGGCTTCGATCATGGCGATACCGATGCGGTCCTTGACGCTCGAACCCGGATTGAACGACTCGAGCTTGACGGCTAGGGTGGCGCCGGTAGGGGAGTAGCGCCTCAGGCTGACGAGCGGTGTATTGCCCAGGGTGGCCAGAAGATTGTCGTAGAGTTCCATGGTGCTCTTGGTCAGTGAATCGAAAGGACCTTCCAGGTGGGTCCGGAGGGACGCTAGCATAAGGGGCCGGCGATCCGGTTCGCGCCAGGGGAATCGAGGGAGATGAATCCAGCAGGGCATTTGAGGACCGTCGGCGCCTCGCTGCGGCGTCGCTGGTGGCCGCCACCGGTGCCGCCGTCCCAGCCGTGGGAGGGCGGCGTCGACGACCCAACATACGGTCGCCTGGTGCTCAGCGGCCGGCTTTCCGCTGGCGGCCGGGGAGACAGGCTGGTGATGGCGATCCACGGGCTGGGGGGCTGTGCCGACAGTCTCTACCTGTGGCAGCTGGCGTCGTCGGCGCTGGCGGCTGGCTGGTCCGTTCTGCGGCTCAATCTGCGCGGCGCCGATCGGCGCGGTGAGGACTTCTACCACGGCGGCCTGACCGCCGATCTGCACGGTGCTCTCGCCAGCCCGGCCCTGGCCGGCTACCGCGACATCGCGTTGGTCGGTTACTCGCTCGGGGGCCACGCGGCGCTGTGCTACGCCAGCGAGCCGGGCGACGAGCGGGTGCGCTGCGTCGCCGCCGTCTGCCCGCCGCTCGACCTGGCTACCGGTCAGGGCGCGATCGACCGGCCCGGGGCCTACATCTACCGGCGCTACGTCCTCGGCCACGTCAAGGAGATCTACCGTGAGGTCGCTGCTCGACGCGAGGTCCCGGTGCCCGTGGCCACGGCCGATGGCATCGCAACGCTGTTGGACTGGGATGAAGCCATCGTCTCGCGGCGCCACGGCTTCGCCGGGGCGGCGGACTATTACGCGCGCGCCAGCGTCGCGCCGCGCCTCGGCGAGTTGCGCCTGCCGGCACTCGTGCTCGCCGCCGAGGGCGATCCGATGGTCCCGGTGGCCAGCCTGCGAAGTCTCCTCACTCCTCCGGCGCCCGAGATCGAGGTCCGCTGGCTTCTCCGCAGCGGCCACGTCGCTTTCCCGCGCCGCCTCGACCTCGGCTATGGGCCGCGATTGGGTCTCGCCGGACAGGTGATGGCTTGGCTAGACCGCGCCGTCGGGTAGACTAGGGGGCCGAGGAGCCAGTATGCCGAACCGTGACTCGTGGCGCTACGCGGCGCCAAATGCCGTGACGGCGGCCAACATCGCAGCCGGCTTCGGCTCGATGTGTGCCGCCGCCAACGGCCGCTTCGAGGTTGCGGTCTACCTACTCGTCCTGGCGGTCGTGCTCGACGTGGTGGACGGCCGGGTCGCGCGCCGCTTCAACGCCACGAGCGAGCTCGGCCAGCAGCTCGACAGCTTCAGCGATGCGATCAGCTTCTGTGTCGCCCCGGCCTTCCTCGTCCAGCGCGCGCTGCTCACCGATCTCGAGGGCTTCGGCGTCGTGGTGAGCATCACCTACGTGCTCGCCGGGGTCTTCCGCCTGGCGCGGTACAACCTGATGAGCGACGCCCACGGCAAGACGTTTCGAACCTGCGGCGCACCGACGCCGGTTGCCGCCGGCTACATCATGGTGCTGACTCTCATGCGCACCGAGATCACGCCCCAGGTGGCGGCGATCATCGTCCTGGTCGTGGCGGCGCTGATGATCTCCAAGATCCCTCTGCCCGAGATGAACCTCCGCGGCGCTCTCGGCGCCGCCTTCCTCATCGCAGTCTGGAGCTACCTGGTGGTCGTCGTCCGCCCCAACTGGTACACCATCGCTTTTTGGAACGCCTGGAACCTCGTCATCCTGCTGGTCGCGAAGGTCCAGGAGCGCAGGCTGGCGACCTCCGAGGCTTGAGCGCGCACGGCAAGCCCAACCGCCTGGCCGGCGAGGGCAGCCCGTATCTCCTGCTGCACCAGTACAACCCCGTCGACTGGTATCCCTGGGGGCCCGAAGCCCTCGAGCGCGCCAAGGACGAGGATCGTCCGATCTTTCTCTCGGTCGGCTACTCGACCTGCTACTGGTGTCACGTCATGGAGCGCGAGTCGTTCTCCGATCCGGCGATCGCCGAGCTGATGAACGAGAGCTTCGTCAGCATCAAGATCGACCGCGAAGAGCGACCCGAGCTCGACGAGATCTACATGGTGGCCACCCAGGTGCTGGCCGGCCAGGGCGGCTGGCCGAACTCGCTCTTCTTGACGCCCAAACTCGAGCCCTACTTCGCCGGCACCTACTTCCCGCCCACCGACGCCCATGGGCGGCCGGGCTTTCCCACCGTGCTGCGATCGATGCGAGATGCCTGGCACGAGCGGCGCTCCGACGTCGAGGCGCAGGCGGCGAGCGTCGCCGGCGCCATCCGCCACCACCTCGAAGAGCGCTCCCAGCCCTCGGCCGGGCCGCCGGCAGCGAGTGTCGCCGAGACTGCGCTGGCCGACCTCCAGAGCCGCTTCGACCCGACCTGGGGTGGCTTCGGCAGCGCGCCCAAGTTCCCCACGCCGTCCAACCTCCTGCTGCTGCTCGACTTCGCCGACGAAAACCCCGCGGCGGCCGAGATGCTGGACTCGACCCTCGACCAGATGGCACGCGGCGGCATCTACGACCAACTCGGCGGCGGCTTCCACCGCTACGCCACCGACCGCGAGTGGAAAGTCCCGCACTTCGAGAAAATGCTCTACGACAACGCCTGGCTGCTCGAGATCTACGCCCGCCAGGCGGCGCGCACCGGCGACGCCGTGGCCGCGCGCATCGTGCGCGAGACGGCTGAGTTCATCGACCGCGAGCTGACCGGCCCCGAGGGCGCCTTCTGGAGCGCCCTCGACGCCGAGACCGACGGCCACGAGGGCGCCTTCCACGTCTGGACGCGGGCCGAGTTGGACGAAGCCCTGGGCGCCGAAGACACCACCTTCCTGGCGCCCCTCTACGGCTTCGACGTCGCGCCGTTCTTCGAAGGCAGCCACTACGTCCTGCACCTGCCGGCGTCGCTCGCCGACCAGGCCATACGGCGCCAGACCACCGCCGAGGCCCTGCTGGCCGAGATGATGCAGATGCGGGTCACGCTCCTCCAGGCCCGCAGCCAACGGCCGGCCCTCGCCACCGACGACAAGATCCTCGCCGACTGGAACGGCATGGCCATCAACGGCCTCGCCATCGCCGGCCGGCTGCTCGACGAGCCGATCTTCGTCGAGCGCGCTGGCCGCGCCGCCCGCTTCGTGCTCGACACCCTGCGAACGGAGGACGGCGTGTTGCTGCACTCCTGGCGCCAGGGCAGTGGCCGGGTGCCGGCCCAGCTCAACGACTACGCCTGCATGACCCGCGGCCTGCTCGCCCTTCACGACGCCACGGGGGATCAGGCCTGGCTCGACGAAGCGGTAGCGCTCACCGAAGAGCAGATCACCCGCCTCGCCGACGAGGCCCACGGCGGCTTCTTCGTCGCCGCCGAGAGTCCGGACGTGCTGGTGCGCAGCAAAGAGATCCTCGACGGCGCCGTGCCCGGCTCCAACTCCGTCGCCCTGCTCAACCTCCTGCGCCTGGGCGAGATCACCGGCGACGCCAAGTGGCGCGACCGGGCAGCAGCCGGACTCGAAGCGTTCGGCAAGATCGCCGAGCAGCAAGCGCAGGGCGTGCCGATGTTGGCGCTGGCGGTGCGACGATTCAGGGCAGGGGAGGGAGGCCAAGAGGGAACCGGTGCGGTCGAGATCGCCTCATCGGTAGAGGACGCTACGGAGGCTGTCGTCGTGCCGACCCTCGAGATGGATCTCGACGACTCGGGCAGTGGAAAATTCGAGCTCCATCTGGAAATCGCTCCTGGCTGGCATCTCTACGCCGCCGAGCCTGGCGTCGATGAGGTCGTCGCCACCACCCTCGAGGCCCAAGGCGCGACGCTGGACGACGTGCAATTTCCAGCCGGGGAGCCCTGGCAGCCTTCACCCATGCTGCCGCCGGTGAAGGTCTATCGGGGCCACCTCACAGTCAGCGGCCGTGTCGCCTCCGCGCGCGCCGAGGCCAGCCTCGAGCTCAGGTTTCAAGCCTGCGACGACCAACGGTGCCTGCAACCGCAAGTCGTCTCGGTTCCTCTCCAGGGCTGACGTCGTCCGCACTCGAGGTCCTAGAAGCAAGCCAGCACTACCCTAAGGGTCGGCAGCACTACCGCCGCGCCACGCACGCCAAGCACACTTTCCCCATGACACCGCCACGTCCGACCAGATATACTCAATGATCCTGGTCAGGACACCCTAAAGTGCTTATGACAAAGGTTTTTCCAGCCACTCTGCTCTTTGCGGCCGCGCTTCTCGTTGCGGTTTCGCCGGTCGTGGCCCAGGATGACGAGGAGCCCAAGGCTCCGACGGTCTACCACATCGCCGTCGACTCCATCATCCACCGGGGCACCACCGAGTTCGTGACCGACGCTCTGGATCAGGCCGAAGACGCCAATGCCGCGGCCTTCGTCATCGAGCTCTCGACCCCGGGCGGCATGCTCGACCAGACACGCGAAATCTCCACCCTGATGCTCAACGCCGACATGCCGGTCATCGTCTACGTGTCGCCGAGCGGCGCGCAGGCGGCTTCGGCCGGCTTCTTCCTCCTCATGTCGGCCGACATCGCGGCCATGGCGCCGGGCACCAACACCGGCGCCGCCCACCCGGTCAGCGGCTCCGGCGAAGACATCGAGGGCACCATGGGTGAGAAAGTAGAGCAGGACGCCGCGGCCCAGATCCGCTCGCTGGCCAAGCGCAACGGCCGCAACGTCGAGCTCGCCGAGTCGGCGGTCCTCGAGAGCAAGTCCTTCACCGCCGAAGAGGCTCTCGAAGCCGGCCTGATCGATCTCATCGCCGGCGACCTGACCGAGCTGCTCGAGGCCATCGACGGTCGCACCGTGCGCGAAGGCGACGACGAGATCGTGCTCGCCACCGCCGGCGCGCGCGTCGAGACCGTGGAAATGAACGCCTTCCAGCGCTTCATCT
>JAPUJD010000272.1 GCA_027296385.1 Acidobacteriota bacterium
GGTTGGCGCCGAACTTCGCGGTCAGTCTCTACGAGCAGGGCGACGGCAAGGATCTGGGCCACGAGATCGAGTTTCGCAGTGGCCTGGAGCTCGCCTGTAGCCACCGCGGTGGCTCGTCACTGGGCCTCGAGTTCTACCACATCTCGAACTCCTCGATCTCGGACGTCAACCCGGGCAGCAACTCGCTGCTCGTGTACTACAGCTGGCCACTGGGCCGCTGATCGGTTCGGCCACGCGTCCTGAGAGCTACCAGGTCTTCCAGGGCACCTCGCCCGACTTCCAGGCTTCGTTGAGGTACAGGTAGTCGCGGTAGGTGTCCATCGGGTGCCAGTAGTCTTCGTGCGGGTAGACCGCTAGTTGATTGTCCTGCGCCAGATGCTGTAGCGGCTCCATCTCCAGCAGCAGTGGCGGATCGTCGTTCAGGTACTCGAAGACCTCGCGCTGGAAGACGAAGAAACCGCCGGAGACCAGGCCCTCGGCCACGGTCGGCTTCTCGTTGAACTCGGTGGCGCGTCCGTCGGCGACGTGCATCTCGCCGTAGCGTGAGGTCGGGTGCACGCCCGTGACGGTGGCGGCGCAGCCCTTCTCGTAGTGGTAGGCGAGGAGCTTGTCGATGTCGACGTCGCCGACCGCATCACCGTAGGTGAAAAAGAAGGTGTCGGTGTCGATGTAGTCCTGCACCCGCCACAGACGCCCGCCGGTTCCCGTCTCGGCCCCGGTCTCGGCACAGGTGATGCGCCAGTTCTCGACGCCCGTTGTGTTGTGGAACTCGGGCGGCGACCCGTCCATGGAGACGGTGAAGTCCTGCATCATCTCGTGGAAGCGCAGGAAGTACTGCTTGATCACCCAGCCCTTGTAGCCGAGGCAGAGGATGAAGCGCCGAAAGCCGAAATGGCCGTAGATCTTCATGATGTGCCAGAGGATCGGCATGCCGCCGATCTCGACCATCGGCTTCGGGCGGTACTCGGTCTCCTCGCGCAGCCGGGTGCCCTGCCCACCGCAGAGGATGACCACCGGCATGTCGGCCTTCGAGGGGCGTGCGTCGTTCATCGAGACTCCTGAAATGAAGGGCCGCGCCAAGTGGCGAAGCGGCCCGGGGAGGCGGCTGACGGTTGCCGACACTACCACGGGCGGGGTTCTCGATAGTCGGTGGCGGACGAGTTCACAGTGCTACGATCCGGGCGATCGCCGTCCTGCGGCGTCGCGTTGAGATGGCAAAGAAGGGCATCATTCTCGCCGGTGGGGCCGGCTCTCGACTGCTGCCGCTGACGCTCTCGGTCAGCAAGCAGTTGCTGCCCGTGTACGACAAGCCGATGATCCACTATCCGCTGTCGACGTTGATGCTGGCGGGCATCCAGGACATTTTGGTAATCACGACGCCGCGCGATCGGGGGGCGTTCGAAGGTGTGCTCGGCGACGGCGCCAAGTGGGGACTCAACCTGAGCTATGCGATTCAGGAGCGGCCCGAGGGCATCGCGCAGGCTTTCCTCATCGGTGAGGAATTCATCGCCGGCGACCGCGTCTGCTTGATCCTGGGCGACAACATCTTCTATGCACCCGGGTTTTCTCGGCTTCAAGAGGCGGCTCAGCGCCGCGAGGGGGCCACCGTTTTTGGCTACTACGTGCGCAACCCACAAGCCTACGGCGTCGTCAGCTTCGACGAGTCCGGGCGCGCGACCGACATCGAGGAGAAGCCGGAGCACCCGAAGTCGAACTACGCGGTCACGGGACTCTACTTCTACGACGAACGCGTGGTCGAGGTGGCCAGATCGCTCGAGCCCTCGGCCCGAGGCGAGCTCGAGATCACCGACGTCAATCGAGACTACTTGCGGCGGGATGCGCTGTCGGTCGAGATCATGTCGCGGGGCACGGCCTGGCTCGACACGGGCACCCACGAGTCTCTGCTCGACGCGGCGAATTTCGTCCAGGTGATCGAAAAGCGCCAGGGGCTCAAGATCGCCTGCCCGGAAGAGATTGCCTTCCACATGGGCTTCATCGATGCTGGCACGCTGGAACGACTGGCCGCGGACTTTGGTGCCAGCGGCTACGGCGACTATCTGCGGCAGGTCCTACACGAACGATGAGCTTCACCCGCCAGTCTCTGCCCACGTTGCCCGAGGTGTGGGTGATCTCGCCGGAGGTCCTTCCCGACGCTCGCGGGCTGTTTTTCGAGAGCTGGCACGCGGCCAAGTTTGCCGAGCTCGGCCTCGACGTGGTTTTCGTCCAGGACAATCACTCGATATCCGGGGCCGGTGTCCTGCGCGGTCTCCACTATCAACTTCCGCCGGCGGCGCAGGGCAAGCTCGTGCGGGCGGTGGTGGGAGAGATCTTCGACGTGGCGGTCGACCTCCGGCGCTCGTCGGCGACCTTCGGGCGCTGGGCGGGCCGCCGTCTGTCGGCCGAGAACCGCGAGATGCTGTGGATTCCACCCGGGTTCGCGCACGGTTTCTACGTCCTCGGCGACGGCGCCGAGGTGGTCTACAAGTGCACCGTAGACTACTCACCCGAGCACGACCGGACGCTGCGGTGGAACGACCCCGATCTCGAAATCGAGTGGCCGCTGGCGGCCGATGCCAGGCCGAGCCTGTCGGACAAGGACCTCGGCGGAGCCTCGTTGCACGCGGCGGAGCTCTTTCCTTGAGGCTGCTGATCACCGGTGGCGCCGGTTTCATCGGCGCCAACTTCGTGCACTACTGGGCACGCCGGCACGACGGCGATCGCCTGGTCGTGCTCGACGCTCTCACCTATGCTGGCAACCGAGCCAGCTTGCCGGAGCTCGACGAGGGCCGGCTGCGATTCGTTCAGGGCGACATCCGCCAGCAGGCTGACGTCGAGGCGCTCTTGCGTGAGGAAGAAATCGACACCATCGTGCACTTCGCTGCCGAGTCGCATGTCGACCGCTCGATCGCGGGGCCGGAGCACTGCGTGGCCGTCAACGTGCTCGGCACACTCAGCCTGCTCGAAGCCGCCCGCTGCGTCTGGCTCGGCGAGGACCGCGTGGCGCACCGCTTCCACCATGTCTCGACGGACGAGGTCTACGGCTCGCTTTCGGCGGGCCAGCCGGCCTTCACCGAGACCACGCCCTATGCGCCCAATTCACCCTATGCCGCCAGCAAGGCGGCGGCGGACCACCTGGTCCGGGCCTACCACGAGACCTACGGGCTGGCGACGACGATCAGCAACTGCTCCATCAACTACGGGCCGTACCATTTCCCCGAGAAGCTGATACCGCTCTTCATCGTCAATCTGCTCGAGGGGCGCGACCTGCCGGTCTACGGCGAAGGCATCAACGTCCGCGACTGGCTCCATGTGGACGACCATTGCCGTGGGATCGAGAGCATTCTCGCGGCCGGCAGCGCCGGCGAGCTCTACAACGTCGGGAGCCGCAACGAGCGCGGCAACCTCGAAGTCGTCAAAGAGCTCTGCAAGGCGGTCGACGTCGCCTTCGCCGCAGACTCGGATCTGGCTACGAGGTTCCCCGCCGCACCGCCAGCCCACGGCGCCGAGTGTGCGAGCCGTATTCGATTCGTCCGCGATCGTCCCGGTCACGACCTGCGCTACGCCATCGACCCCTCGAAGCTCGAGAAAGAGCTCGGCTTCGCGGCCGAGGTGGACTTTGCCTCCGGGCTCCGGCAGACCGTGCAGTGGTATCTCGCCCACGAGACTTGGTGGCGAGCGATTCTGGCCCGCGGGAGCTATCGTGAGTGGGTCGATCGCCAGTACGGCGACGCCGAAGAAGCGAGCGCGTAGCACGATGCGGTACCGGCGCGCCTTCGCGGGACCGGCCGTACTGGCGGCCCTGTTGGCCTGCGCAGGCTGCGGCTGGCCGGCGCCGGAAGCCGAGCTCGAGGCGGCGGCGCGGGGAGTCCCCGCGGGGTTGCCGACGGATGACGGGGCAGGCATCGTCGTCTGGGAGTCGAACCGGTCGGGGGCCTGGCGGCTATGGCGCTCCGGCCTGCGCGGCGGCGGGCTCGCCCAGTTCAGCCCCGACGCGCCAAGGCAGCGCCACTGCTGCCCTCACATCTCGCCGGACGGCCGCCGCGTCGCCTTTCTGAGCCTGCCTGCCGGGCGGGCACGCTACCTGGACGAGGCCGCGCTCGGTGAGCTGTGGCTGGCGCCGACGGCTGGCGGCCCGGCGCGGCGGCTCGTCGAGCAAGCCCGGACCTACTTCGAGCACCGTGCTGCCGTCTGGCGCAGCGCCTCCGAGCTGCACTACATCGCCGTCGACGGCTCGGTGCGCCGGCTCGACGTCGACAGCGGTCGGGAGTCGACGCTGCTCGAGGCGCAGGGAAATCTCGCCCGCCGCTGGCTGGTCGACGCCAGTGGCCGTTGGGCGGCGAGCGGTCGCGGGGCGCTGGCCCCGGTGGAGAAGGGCAGACTGGGTTCCGAGACCCTGCTCCCGGGTTGTCAACCCTACTTCTCGCACGACGGAGCCTGGGGCCTCTGGACGGCCGGGGCGGGTGGACCTATCGACCGCTTCGAGCTGGCTAGCGGCATCGCCTCGACGATGCTCGAGAAGAACGACCGGCGAACGCCCGCCGGTCGCGGCTATCTCTACTTCCCCATGCTGTCGCGGGACGCAACGCTGCTGGCCTGGGCCGCGTCGGGCGGTGAGCACGACCACCACCGGGCGGACTACGACCTCTTCCTCGCCGAGCTCGACCCCGCCTCCCTAGAGCTCGTTGGCGATCCCTGGCCGGTGGCACCCCACCCGGCGGTCGACCGGTTCCCCGACCTCTGGCGCCGGCCGTTGGCCTGGGATCGTCTCGTCGGCGAGGTGCCGCTCGCGGTCTCCCTCGCCTCGCCGGACGGAGAGGTCTGGAACTGGCGTCTCGATGGTCGCGAGACCGCGGCGTCCCGGCTCGAAGCCACCCTCGAGCGACCAGGGACCTATCCGGTGGTCGCGACTGCCGGAGAGCGTAGCCTCTACGGGGCCATCGTTGCCCTAGCGCCGCGCCCACCCCCGGTCTGGAGCGCGGGCTGGCCGGCGCGTCGGGCCGGCGTCCTGTGGCTCTGGTCGCGGACCACGGGGCAGGCCACTACGAAGCTCGAGCGGCGCCGTGGCAGCGTCGACATCGGTCGAGCGCTGAGCCTGGCCGACGGCTCGATAACGGCGGCGGACACGGCCGCACTCCTGGGGCCGGGCCTCCAACGGACCAACCGGCTCGGGCTCGAGGTGATGATGAGCGTGCCCGACAGCGATCCCGCGGACGGGCTCGCAGCGATCGTTGCGGTCGGCCGCAGCGCCTCACGCGAGAACTTCGTGCTCGGCCAGCGCGGCGATCGCCTGGTGCTCAGGATGCGCGTCGGCTCCAAGGGGCGCGGGGCCTACGACGAGAGCGACCTGGGCCCGCTGGCGCCCGGTCAGCGACTGCATCTGGCGCTCTCCTATACGCCGGGGCGCTTGACCGTGTACCGGGACGGGCAACAGACGCTGGCCACGACCTATCTGCTGGGGCACTTATTCCATTGGCGGCCCTACGCGCTGACCTTGGGCTACCGCTCGAGCGGCGCCGCGGCCTGGTCCGGCACACTCGAAGC
>JAPUJD010000273.1 GCA_027296385.1 Acidobacteriota bacterium
CCATCTTCGAGAAGGTGATGCGCTGGTTCTGATCGAGGATCATGACCGTCGGCAGGGCATAGACGCCGTACTGGTTGCTCACGGCCTGCGTCGGATCCATCAGAACCGGATAGTCGAAGGGGTCCTTCGCCACAAAGTCCCGCACCAACTCCTCCGGCTCGCCGACGTTGATAGCGATGAACGACACGGGCTGCGACCGGTACTTCTCCTGCAGGGCATGGAGGATCTCGGCCTGAACCCGGCAGGGACCGCACCACGTGGCCCAGAAATCGATGACCACCACGCGCCCGTCATACTCTTGGGCCGAGACCTTCGAGCCCCCCAGCAAAGCGAGCTCGAACTCCAGTCGCCGCTGGGTCCCGGCCTCGTCGCCGGGCGTCGCCTGGCCACTCGGTGCCAGCATGCGGCGTGCGGCAAAGCCAGCCGTGATGGCCACAGCGACGACGAGGACGATGGCCCAAGGTCGAGTGGATCTCGGGAACGATGAAAGCAGGAGACTCACGCCAGGAGCATAGCGCAGGATGCCAGACCTCGGCTGGCGTCCGCGCGACAAGTTCGCTACCCAGCCGCGAACTTGCCGCACGGGACACTAACTACTCAACTGCAACCGCTGGTGGAACCGCACTCGAGGCAGTTGTAACAGGAGCCACTCCTGACCATGATGGAACCACAGTCGTGGCAGCTCGGGGCGTCCTGCTGGTAGAGGAACGTCACCTTGGCGTGCGGTGTGTCACCGTTCGTCCCGGTCTCGACTGTCAGACCGGCGCGCGGATCGCGCGGCGTCTCATCGCGCAAGACGACTCCCGCCGCCCGCTGACTTTCCCGACTGAGAAATTTCGAGGCCATCCAGCGAAAGATGTAGTCCATCACCGACTTCGCGATGGGGATCTCGGGATTGTTGGTGAAGCCCGACGGCTCGAACCGCGTGTGGGTGAACTTGTCGACCAAGGTCTGCAGCGGCACGCCGTACTGCAGGGCAATCGATGTCGCAGTGGCAAAAGAGTCCATCAACCCTGAGATCGTCGACCCCTCTTTGGCCATTACGATGAACATCTCACCCGGCATGCCGTTCTCGTACAGACCGACTGTCAGATAGGCCTTGTGACCGTTGACCGAGAACTTGTGCGTTATCGCCTGGCGCTCGTCGGGTAGCTTGCGACGCCGGGGTTCGGCCGCTTCGCCCGAGTCGGCGACGGCCTTGTCTCCGCGGCTGGTCGACACCGGCTGACTGCGCTTGCAGTTGTCACGGTAGATGGCGACGGCCTTGAGACCAAGGCGCCAACCCTCGATGTAGGCCTCCATCACCTCTTCCGCCGTCGAATCCTCGGGCATGTTGATCGTCTTGCTGATCGCCCCCGAGATGAAGGGCTGTACCGCCGCGAGCATCTTCAAGTGGCCCATGTGCTGGATCGAGCGCGCTCCGTTGGCCGGCTTGAAGGCACAATCGAAGACAGGCAGGTGCTCGTCCTCGAGATGGGGCGCACCCTCGATCGTGTCGTTCTCTTCGATGTACTCGACGATGGCCTGGACTTCGTCCTTGTCGTAGCCCAGGCGCCTCAACGCCGAGGGCACGGTCTTGTTGACGATCTTGATGAGCCCGCCGCCAACGAGCTTTTTGTACTTGACCAGAGCGATGTCGGGCTCGATGCCCGTGGTATCGCAGTCCATCATGAAGGCGATCGTCCCAGTCGGAGCGACGACGGAGATCTGGCTGTTGCGCAGGCCGTGCTGGCCGCCGCGGCGCACGACTTCGTCCCAGCAGCTCTTGCAAGCCTGGAGCAATTCCAAGGGCACGTGCGCGGGATCGAGCCCCTGTATCGCGTCGCGATGCTTGCGCATGACCGCCAGGCACGGCTCCGAGTTCTCCTCGTAGCCAGCGAACGGTCCCAGAGTCTCGGCGATGCGCGCCGACTGGGCGTACGAAGCGCCGGACATCACGGCGCTGATGGCACCTGCGTAGTCGCGACCGGAGTCTGAGTCGTAGGGCATTCCCCGCACCATCAGGAGGGCACCGAGGTTGGCGAAGCCGATCCCGAGCGGCCTGAATTCGTGCGAGTTCTTCTCGATCACCGGCGTCGGGTAGCTGGCCGAGTCGACGACGATCTCCTGCGCCGTGATCAGCAGCTCGCAGGTGTGTTTGAAGCTGTCGACATCGAATCTCTCGCTCTCGACGTCGTAGTAGTGGAGCAGGTTGATCGAGGCCAGATTGCACGCCGTGTCGTTGAGAAACATGTACTCGCTGCAGGGGTTGCTGGCGTGGATCCGGTCGGTGTTCGCGCAGGTGTGCCAGTCGTTGATGGCGGTGTCGTACTGCAAACCGGGATCTCCGCACATCCAAGTCGACTCCGCCATCATGCCCATGATCTCGCGGGCGGACAGCGTCTCGACCGGCTCGCCGGAGGTGACAGCTCGTGTCGTCCATTGCTCATCGTCGACCACTGCCTGCATGAAATCGTCACTGACGCGAACCGAGTGGTTCGCGTTCTGGTAGAAGATCGAGTCGTAGGCCCCGCCCGGCATGTTGAAACCGCCTTCGTAGCCGGCGTCGATCAAGGCCCAAGCCTTGCGCTCTTCGACGCACTTGCAGTTGATGAACTCGACGATGTCGGGGTGATCGACGTTGAGGATCACCATCTTGGCTGCGCGGCGCGTCTTGCCGCCGCTCTTGATGACCCCGGCGAAGGCGTCGAACCCCTTCATGAAAGAGACCGGGCCCGAGGCGGTTCCGCCACCGGCCAGCATCTCCTTTGACGAGCGGATCGGCGACAGGTTGCTGCCGCTCCCGGAGCCGAACTTGAACAGCATGCCTTCGGTCTTCGCCAACTCGAGAATCGACGGCATCGTGTCCTCGACCGAATTGATGAAGCAGGCCGAGCACTGGGGCCGCTCCTCGATGCCAACGTTGAACCATACCGGCGAATTGAAGCAGACCATCTGGTGCAGCAGCATGTGGGCCAGCTCGGCGTGGAAGGTCGCGGCGTCCTCCTCGGCAACGAAGTATCCACCGTCGCGGCCCCAACCCGTCATGCAATCGACCACCCGTGCGATCAGCTGGCGAACGCTGGTTTCGCGCTCGGGGGTCCCGATCCCCCCGCGGAAGTACTTACTGACGACCACGTTGGTAGCGGTCTGGCTCCAGAAGGCAGGGACCTCCACCTCGCGCTGCTCGAAGACCTTCTCGCCGTTCTCGCCGACGATCACCGCGTCGCGGATCTCCCAGTCGATGGCCTCGAATGGGTCGACTCCGGTGTGGGTGTAGTAGCGCGAGAAACGCAGACCCTGGTGAGAAGACCTGTCCTGGCGGATTCCCGCCGCCGGACTCTCCGGCATCATCGCGTCGCTCCCCGCCGACTCGTTTCTCGGGCTCGGCTCCATGCTCATTCCTCGCTCCTTCTATCCGATCAGAAAAAGATAGCTGTCCCAAGGATTCGCTCGCCGAACGTCCCAGGACACTTTTTCAGGAGTCACCTACGTTGCCCCACATAGTGGGGTTTGTCAAGTGGACGCCACAACATGTTGTGTGCTTGGGGGTCGCGGATTCCCCTTTCGCCATGCCGGGTTAGCGCGGCAGCGTCTCGGAGCCATCAACTCGCGGAGGCGGAAACAGGCGCGATCGAGAACGGTTCGCGAGGGTCTATTCGGAGGCGGCGGCGGGCTCAGGCTCGACCTCGGGGCCATCCTCTGCCGGATCCTCGGCAAGGACCTCGGCAGCGCGCACGGCGGCCAGCTTGGCGACGATGGCACGAACCCGATCGCCTCCCAGCCAAAGCACGGTCGAGCGCCCACTGACCGTCGCCGGATGGCGGTCGGCGGTCGGGGCGAACAGCCGCAGAATCTGCTCCTGCTCTCCGGTATTCAGAGTTGCCGTGAGGAGTGGATCTCCGCCCTGCTCGCCAGCGTCCAGGGCCTCGGCTTTGGTACCGACAATCGCATAGAGCAGATCGCTGACCGGACTGTACTCGACACGCCCACCATCCCGCCGCCAGTCTGCGCCCTCCCGTTCGAGCACCACTGTGCCCGCCGCATCGCTGATCTCGAGTCGGTCGATCTCATACACCTGGAGCGTGCTCCAGGCGAGAGAGCGCCACTCTTCTAGGGGACGCGCGAGGTCCTCGCCGAGACTATCGGCCAAGATGTAGATCTGGCCACCGGCCCGGGCGTAGATGCCCTCCTCGTCTCCTTCCGGCCCACCGGCGGCAAGTCCCAGATCGAGGTGCCAGGCCATGCCGTCGGCCGTGATCACCTCGAGGCTCGCCGCGGCCGGAGCCAACCCGTAAGTCGCCGCTAAAGGCTCCTCCACACCGTCGACGAAATCGCCGACCTCGAGCCCGACCAGTGCATCGAGGAAACGAGACACCGTGCCCTCGTCGGCCCGATCGACGAGAGGCGACTCGACGAAGAAGTCGTCCCCGCGGCGGGCGAGGATGAGCCGCTCGTCTCCCCGCTGGAGGATCAAGCGCGCGATCTTATCCCGCTCGCCGGGAAAGACGTCTCGGCTGCGCCAGTCACCGGCGTCGCGATCGAGCTCGTCCCACAGGCTCTTGGCCACCACATGGAACGGTCCCGTCTCCGCGGTCGCCACGATCATCGAATCCGCCGCCGGAATCTCGCCGCCGACGAGCAGTCGGCCGGTCGCGCCACCGGCCTCGAAGCTCAGATCGGCCCGCGGCGGCGCCAGGCCGAGCTCGCTCGGATCACCGTCCACGAAGGTGCGCTCCTTCTCGAGCTCTGCGAGCGCGCCGATCAACCGTTCGACCGCGGCCGAATCGGCCCGGGCCTTCATCGGCGCGGTGAGATTCCATGATGGGTTCTCGGCGGCGGCGTCGCGAACGAGCACGACCTGTTCTCCGCCTCGCGTATAGCTCAGCTCGACCACTCGATCGAGGTCGAAGGAGAGCACCTTCCTGGCCTGCTCGGCCCGCTCCTCGCTGCCCGGCAGATCGCGCTCGATGAACCAGACGAAGCTCGCCAGTCCGGCCACCGCCAAAAAAAGGATCAACAGAGTCCGCGGTCGCATGGCACTACCTTTGCCGACGGCGGTGAATGAAGACACCGATCGCAACGACCAAGGCCGGCAGTCCCACGACGACGAACCAGAAGATCCCCCGGATCTCGCTCGAGCTCAGACTCAGACGCACGCTCTCCGGTGTCTTGGGAGCGATAGCGACCAGCGCCTCGCGCTGCGCCAGCCAGTTGATGATGTTGGCAAACAGGGTCAGATTGCCGACGTTCTGCAACTGGGCGTTGGTCGCGAAGGTCGCGTCCCCGATCACCACCAGGCGCTCGCCATCGGAGGGTGGGTCTTCCGCCTTCTCTTGCGCCGTCGTCGGCTCCGCCGGGAGCACCGCTTCCTCCGGCCCCGCCTCCGACACCGCCCTGATGGCAACGCCGAGAGGCACCGGGCCCTCCCGGTCTGCGTCATCCAGCTGCACCGCTCGGAGGTCGGCCAGATCGGTTTCGCCCCAGCCCTGCGAGCTCGTCAGGAAGAGCTCGGCCGTCTCGAACCCCTCGTGGCTACCGTCGAGCCCCACCGACCGGGCCAGGGAGAGGATCACCGGTAGCCCGGCCTGATCGAGCGGTCGGGTGATGGCGTGGCTACCGTATTCGCTGACGTAGATCGTGTCGGCGCCGAAGAAAGGCAACGGGTTGGCGGGGTCGACCACGATGTCCGCCCCGACCGTGATTCCGTAGCGCTCGAGGAAGACCTCGAGACCGGTCTCTACCAGCCCCCCGGCCGGGCTCAGGGTCGGATCGATCAGCACCAGAAGCCGACCGCCGGCCTCGAGATGAGCTCCCAGGGCCTCGAGCTCGGGCTCCAGGAAATTACCGGTCGGGCCGGCGATGACCACTAGCTCGGTTCCCTCCGGCACCTCCGACTGGCCCAGCGAGGCCCAGGACTCGACGTCGAAGTTGTCACGCAACAACAGATTCGCCGCATCCGACAGCCCGCCCGGAGAAAAGTCCTCTACCTGGAGCTCACCGTGACCGGTCGTGAACAGGACCTGCGGGCTCTCGCCCTGGGTCAGCTCGAGTAGAGCACTGGTGAAGCTCTGCTCGCCCTTGAACCCGGTCATCCGAGGCGCCCCCTGGCCGAATTGCATGCCGCTGTAGTCGTAATCCGCCAGATCCTTCGTCTCGACCAACCGGCGCTCGCCAGCGCTCTCGAACAGGATGACGTTGAGCGAATCGATGGCGTAGCGATCGACCAGCTCCTGGGCCTGCGCCAGGTTGCGACCCGGGTCGACCTCGCGCACGGTCAGTCGCGACGTGGCCGCCTCGTAGCGTGCCAGGAGCTCCTTGACCGGCGGGTAGAGTTGGTCGTTTGGCTGCATGAAGACCACGACGTCGATGTCCTGAGTCAGCTGCGCCAAGATGTTCTCGGTCTTTTCCGACAGGCTGTAGATCTCGCTACGGGTCCAGTCGAGACGCTTGTGGTACTTCCAACCGAGGTAGTTGACCAGACCGAGCAAGACTGTGATCAGCACGACCGCAGCGCCGAAGGTGGAGTTGTCCCTCACTCGTCGGCGCGCAGAGACGCTCTCGTCGGCCACCGTTCTACCTCCACTTCCGAACGGCCAGCGCCCGCGTCGCCAGGAACAGGAAGAACGCGGTTGCCGAGGCGTAGTAGACCAGGTGGCGAGTGTCGACGATTCCCTTCGAGAACTCTCCCATGTGCTGCCACAGGTTGAGGTAGCTGAACACCGTCCTGGCGCCCTGGCTGTTGGTCAACGTCTCGAACAGGCCGAAGGTGAAGACCGGAATGAGGAGGGCGAAGGTCAGGATCGCGGCCACGAGCTGGCTGCGAGTCAGCGCGCTGGCCAAGACGCCGATCGAGAGGAAGAGAGCGCCGATGCCGAGGATTCCCAGGTAACCGGAAGCCACCGGCCCCCAGTCGACCTTGTGGTAGTAGGCCACGATCCCGGCGTAGCTCAAGGTCGGAAGCCAGAGAAAGACATAGAAGATCAACGCGGCCAGGAACTTGCCCAACACGACCTGGGCTTCGGTGATCGGTGCCGTCATCAGGATCTCGAGAGTCCCCGAGCGCCGTTCCTCGCTGATCAGATGCATCGTCAACACCGGCGTAATGAAGAGCAAGACGAGCCAGAAAAAGATGGTCTCGCCGAAAAAATACTCGAGCGGTGCGCCGATGCCGGCGCGCGGGTCGTTGAGAAAGCTCAGGATGATGCCGAAGGTCAGGCCGTTGATCACCAAGAGCAAGGCCGCGACGATGTAGGCCAACGGCGACAGGAAATAGGCGCGAAGCTCGCGGCCGAGCGTTACACGAATGCCGTTCACTGCACTACCTCCCCGGCGTCGCCGGTGGTCAACCGAACGAAGATGTCTTCGAGCGAAGCACGCTCGAGCGCCAGCTCTAGCAACGTCCACTGTCGTTGCACTGCCAGCCGGAACACCTCTTCACGCAGATCGCTGCCGGGGCGGCAGCGCAGCTCGAAACAACCGTTCCCCGCCGACTCGACATCCGTCACTCCCGGCACCGCCGCCAGGACTTGGCTCGCCTCCGCTACCGCGTTCTTGATCTCCAGCCTGATCACTACCTCGCCCTGCCAGCTCTGACGCAGGCTCTCCGGCGTGCCTTCGGCGATCACCCGACCGCGGTCGATGATCACGACCCGGTCGCAAAGCAAATCGACCTCCGGCAGGATGTGAGTCGAGAGCAACAGTGTTCGTTGACTCCCGAGCTGACGGATCAACTCCCGGATGGCGATGATCTGCTTCGGATCGAGTCCCACCGTCGGTTCGTCGAGTACCAGGACGTCGGGCTGGTGAAGGATCGCGGTGGCCAGGCCGACGCGCTGCCTGAATCCCTTGGAGAGGGTGCCTATGATCTGCCTCGACACCCCTTCGAGGAGGCAGTCGGCCAGCACCGACACGATCGCCTCCTGCACTGCGGCCCGGCTCATGCCCTCGAGGCGAGCCCGGTAGGCAAGGTACTCCGACACCCTCATCTCCGGATAGAGCGCCACGTTTTCCGGTAGATAGCCGATATTGCGGCGGGTCGCGACCGGAGCCTCCTCGAGGTCCTTACCGCCGATGATCACCGTGCCCGACGTCGGCGGCAGAAACCCGGTGATCATCCGGATCGCGGTCGTCTTGCCGGCGCCGTTGGGCCCGAGCAGACCGACGATCTCCCCGTCATCGATGGCAAACGAGACGTCGTCGACTGCGGTCAGGTCACCGTAGCGGCGGGTCAAGTTCTGGACTTCGATCATCTCCCCTCCCTGTGTCTCGAGTTTCAGCGCAGGACTCGCCCGCAGCTCCGCCATCGGGTCTTCGTGGGCTCATCGGCCGGCGGCTCTGACTGGCAGAGTGCTGTATAGCAAATGGTGTGCCGCTCAGCCAGCGCAGAAAACGCCCTAGCTTCAAAGCGCTGAGATCCTGCAGGAGCTGGAGCGTGTCCGATTGGCACCACTAGCGCGTCAGCTTGGCGCCTCCCGACGCCCGGGCTAGTGCTAGGCTCCCCGGCCCATGCCCGAGATTCTTTCTCTGACCCTGAACCCGGCCGCGACCGTATTCTCGGCGCTGGCCCAGGACAACCTCGATTCGGCAGCAAGGAAGTGACGAATGATCAAGACTCGAGTCGGAATCAACGGTTTCGGACGCATTGGGCGCTGTGTCTTCAAGCAACTCCTGGCCGACCACCGTTTCGAAGTCGTCGGCGTCAACGATCTGTCGGATCTCGGCGACCTCGCCTACCTCCTCAAGTACGATTCGGTCCACGGCTGGTACCCGAGCAAGGTGTCGCGCGAGGGCGACCACGCCCTGATCGTCGATGACCAGCGCATCGCGGTCACCGCCGAGCCCGAGCCTTCCGCCCTCGACTGGGGCCGTCTCGGCGCCGAGGTCGTCATCGAGGCGACCGGTGCCTTCCGGGCGCGCGCGCAAGCCGCCGGCCACATTACCGCCGGCGCCCGCAAGGTCATCATCTCGGCCCCGTCGGACGACGCCGACGGCATGTTCGTACTCGGCGTCAACCACGACGAGTACAGCGATGAGAGACACGAAGTGGTGTCGATGGCCTCCTGCACCACCAACTGCCTGGCGCCGGTGGCGATGGTCCTCGACAACGCATTCGGCATCGAGCACCTGATGATCACGACCGTACACGCCTACACGGCCAGTCAGTCGCTGATGGATCAGCCGACCCGCAAGCGGCGACGCGGAAGGGCGGCGGCGGTCTCCATCATCCCCACGACTACCGGGGCGACCCAGGCCACGGCTCGGGTCCTCCCCCAGCTCACCGGCAAGATGGACGGCATGGCAATGCGAGTACCGATCCCGGACGGCTCCGTCACCGACATCGTCGTCACTCTCGAGACCGACACCACGGTCGAGGAGGTGAACTCGACCCTGGAAGCGGCCTCGCGGACCGCGGGCCTCGACGGCATTCTACGCGTGACCGACGAGGCCCTGGTGTCGCGAGATATTCTCGGCGACACGCACTCCTCGATCGTCGATGCCCAGAGCACACTGGTTCTCGACAAGCGCGTGGTCAAGATTCTCTCCTGGTACGACAACGAGTGGGGCTACGCCGCCCGCCTCAAAGATTTCACTGCGCTGCTCGCGCCGCAGGACCGGTAGGCCTGGCCCGTGGCGGCCGATATGCGGCGACGAGAGATCCTGGAACGCTTCGGTTACCGGACCCACGCGCCCGACTACATGGAGACTGTGGAGCTGACATGAGCGACCCCAAGAAGGAAGAAATCGACATCGCGGCGGCGCAGCCTACCCCCTCGGCCTCCAGCCACGAGTGGGGCACCGTCCCGCGCTACCCCTACGACCGCCATCTGACCCACGGTCGCAACGGCCTCCTGCACGAGCGTCGGCGGGCGTTTCGCATCTTCCGCGAGTTCATCCGCGGCTACCGCGCCTTTCACTCGATCGGCCCTTGCGCCACCGTCTTCGGATCGGCCCGCTTCCAAGAGGACCACAAGTACTACAGGTTGGCGCGTCAGGCCGGAACCCGGCTGGCACGAGCTGGATTCGTCGTCATGACCGGCGGCGGTCCGGGCGTGATGGAAGCGGCGAACCGCGGTGCCCAGGAGGCGGGGGGACTCTCGGTCGGCTGCAACATCGAGTTGCCGCGGGAGGAGCAGCACAACGCGTATCTGGATCGCTGGGTCGAGTTCCGCTACTTCTTTGTCCGCAAGGTCATGCTGATCAAGTACTCGTACGCTTTCTTCGGCCTGCCCGGAGGCTTCGGCACCATGGACGAGATCTTCGAAGTGGCCACCCTGATACAAACCGGCAAGATCGATCCGTTCCCCTGCGTCCTGATGGGCACCGCCTACTGGCGGCCGCTGATCGACTTCATCCAGGAGAGCATGCTGGCCGAGGGAACCATCAGTGAGGACGAAAACCTGCCGATCCTCTTGACCGACGACTTCGAAGAGGCGATCGACTTCGCGGTCCGCGGGGCGGAAGAGAACCTGGGCCGTGGCAAGCTCGAGCCGATCTAGTGTGTCAGGGAGGAGGAATCCAGGCTAGACTTCCTACTTGGCGGTGAGACTCGACAAGTGGTTGCAGGTGGCCCGCGTCTTCAAGACACGCAGCCAGGCGACCAAGGCGTGCCAGTTGAGCCGGGTCCGGGTCAACGGCGTCAAGGCAAAGCCCCACCGCTCGCTCACCATCGACGACCGCGTCGAGATCGAGAAGGGCGATTGGACCCGTATCCTCGTCGTCCGCGAGCTCCACGATCGGCCGCTGCCCAAGGCCGAAGCGTCCCGGGTCTACATCGACGAGACGCCTCCCGCACCCCCGCGGGACCCGCTGGCGCGACTCTTGCGCCGGCCACCCGAGACGCGCGAACGCGGGCTTGGCCGGCCGACCAAGAAGCAGCGCCGGGAGCTCGAGCGCCTGAAGCGCTAGCAGGAAGTCCCGCGGGTCAGCCGAACAGGTCGAGCTGCTCGACCCGGCCGGCGACGAGATTAGAGCCACCCACGCCGAGCAGCCGCACAGGCCGTCGCCCGGCCTCGGTCCGGGCGAGCAGGCGACGCACGATTCGCCGCATGACAGCCGCCTCGGCCGTCGG
>JAPUJD010000274.1 GCA_027296385.1 Acidobacteriota bacterium
GCCCAGGCCGTAGCGAAGCTTGATGATTTCGCGTTCGCGGTAGCTGAGCGTCTTGAGGACTTTGTTGATCCGCCCTCGCAGCATTTCCTGCGAAGCGCCCACGGCGGGGCTTTCCGCTTCGCCGTCGGGCAACAGATCGCCGAAGTGGCTATCCTCGCTGTTGCCGACCGGCCGATCGAGGCTGATCGGAAAGCGGCTCATGGCCAACACGCGACGCGCTTCCTCGATGGTGGTCTCGGCGCGGCGTGCGGTTTCCTCAAGCGTCGGCGCGCGGCCCAATTCCTGAAGCAATTGCCGCGAGACGTTGCGCACCCGCGACATGGTTTCGACCATGTGAACCGGGATGCGAATCGTACGACTCTGATCGGCGACGGCGCGCGTGATCGCCTGACGAATCCACCAGGTGGCGTAGGTCGAGAACTTGTAGCCCCGCCGGTACTCGAACTTCTCGACCGCCTTCATCAGGCCGATGTTGCCCTCCTGGATGAGGTCGAGGAACTGTAGCCCGCGGTTGGTGTACTTCTTGGCGATCGAGACCACCAGCCGCAGATTGGCGACGATCAGCTCCTGCTTGGCCCGCTCGCACAACCCCTCGCCGCGGCGGATCTTGGAGATCGTGCCGGCGATCTGTTCGTGCGTCGTGCCGTAGCGCTCCTCGATCTTGCGCTTCTGTTTGCGGTACTTGTTGATGCGCCGGCGGTGGAGCGATTGCAGCTCCTTGTTCAACTCCGCCCTGAGCGCTTTCTTGGCCCGCTCGATGTCGCGGCTGAAGCGCGCGTACTGGCGGTCGAGCTCCTTGAGGAAGCCGATCAGGCGGTCCCGAGCGTGGACCGAGAGATCGATCGTCCGGATGTCCTTAGCGATCTTCGCCACCAGCCGGTCGACCTCGCGCTCCATCTCCGCCCATTTGTCACCGCCTTCCTTGTAGCGGCTCTGGCGCTTGCGTAGCTTCTGGATCTTGGCGTCGTTGACGCGGATGCGGCCGAAGATCCTGAGATGACCCTTGATACGGTCGGTGGCCCTTGGGTCGAGCTCCTCGCTCAGGGCCTCGCCGAGCAGCGAGGCGTTGGTCTGCAGGCTTTCGTTGAGGCGCAGGAGCTCGGTGAGCACTATCGGGTTCTCGCACAGAGCCTCGTAGATCAACCACTCGCCCTGCTCGATGCGCTGAGCGATCTCGACCTCGCCCTCGCGGTCGAGCAGCGGCACCGTACCCATCTCGCGCAGGTACATGCGCACTGGATCGTTGGTCTTCTCCTGTTCACTGATCGCGAACTGGGGCGTCGCGTCGACCTTGTCGAAAGAGAGCGTGATCGCGTCGCTATCGTCACGGTTCCGGTAGCGCTCCGGGCGATCGATGACTTCGATGCCGAGCTCACCGAAGCGGATGTAGATCTGGTCGACTTCGTCGACCGCTGCCGTGATCTCGTCCGGCAGCAGGTCGTAGATCTCGTCGTAGAGCAGATAGCCCTTGCCCTTGCCCAGCTCGACGAGCTGGCGGACGGACGGAATCCTGTCTTCTATGGCTTTGACAGCGGTGACAACCACGTTCTGGGTACTCCTATTGTGCACTTGGCGTTTAGAACGCGGTCGCTAGTGGCGTGGGTGGAGGGCGCGGCTCAGGGATGCCTTCTCTTGCAGCAGGGAATCGACCTTTTCTATCTCTCCCCGACGCTCGGCTTCGGCGATTTCCGCCGTCAATTCCCGCGCTCGTTGACGCTGCCAACGACGACGCAACTTCACCAGGGTAGCGGACAAGTCGTCGCTCCCCGGCCTAGCCGGTGATTCTAGCTCATTTTGGACCAATCGGGCAACCGTGGCGGAGTGGTCGCCCAAGGCCTCGACGAGCTCCCGCGCCGACGGGCGCCGGCCGGCCACCACCATGCGATGCCAAGCCTCGTAGATCGCGCGGTATTCCCGGTCGAAGAAGACCGCCGGCGGCGGTAGCTCTTCGGCCTCCGGTAGCGCCTCGGCGACCAGAAGCAAGTTGAGCGCCTTCTCCTCCTCGCTCCGGACGACGCCACGCCGCGGGCGGGGCGCAGCCACAGCCTCGTCCCTCGTCCCGAGCCGCCGCCACAATAGATCGACCGGCACGCCGAGGCGGTCTGCCGCCTGGCGGGCATAAGCGTAGCGCAGCACGCCGTCTTTGATCGGCGCCAAGAGCTCGGTGATGCGACGCGCCGCCGTCGCCTGCCGGCGCGGCTCGCGTACCACCTCCGGCGGCGCCAGACGCGCGAGTTCGAGCGCTACCGCGTCGGGCGCCTCCTCTACCGCCGCACGCAACGCCTCGGGACCTTGCTCCTGCCGCAGCGAGTCGGGGTCGTGGCCGGCCCCGAAGGCAGGCCGCCTGACCCCCAAGTCCTGCGCCAGCAGCAACGGCAGCACGCGGCGCGCGGCACGCTCGCCGGCTTCGTCGCCGTCGTAGCCGATGTAGACCTCCTCCGCGTAGCGCGCCAGCAAGCGGGCCTGCCCCTCGGTGAGCGCCGTGCCCATGCTGGCCACCACCCAGTCGATGCCGGCGGCGACCGCGCCGAGGAGGTCGAAGTAGCCCTCGACCAGGAGCACTCGACCGCCGTCCCGCAGCGCGCGCTTGCTCTGGTCCATGCCGTAGAGCAACGACCCCTTGTGGAAACTCTCGGTCTCCGCCGTGTTGATGTATTTGGCCTGGTCGTCGGCCAGGGTCCGGCCGCCGAAGCCGAGCAGCCGGCCCGACACGCTCCGGATCGGGAACATCAGGCGCTCGCGAAAGCGATCGTAGACCTTGCCCGATCGCTTCTGAGACTGAGCCACCAGGCCGGCCGCCGCGAGGTCCCTGAGCTGGACCTTGCCCTTGAGTGCCGCCAGCAGGTTCTCCCAACCGGGAGGGGCGTAGCCGAGGCCGAAACGCTCGACCAGCTCGGCCGAGAAGCCGCGTTCGGCCAGGTAGCGGCGCGGACCTTCATGCCGGCCGAGGGAGGCGACAAAGAACTCCTGCGCCGCGTCGAGTGCGGCTTCTATATCCGGCTCGTCCTTGCCCGGCCGGCGTTGGGCCGAGCGCGTCGGCACGGCAATGCCGTAGCGCCGCGCCAAGGCCTCCATCGCGGCGGGAAAGTCGTCGCCGGAGAGCCTCATGTAGAGATCGATGGCGTCGCCGCCCTGGCCGCAGCCGAAGCAGTAGTAGAGCCCCTGCACCGGCTCGACGCTAAAGGACGGCGTCTTCTCCTTGTGCAGCGGGCAGATCGCCTTGTAGCGCTGCCCGGCCTTCTGCAGCTTGGTGTGCTCGGAGGCGATGTCGATGATCGAAACTGCGTCGCGCACCGCCTGGACGAACTGCGGGGTCAGGTGGACATTGCCCAGGGCCATCGGAGGAAGAGGAGCCTATCAGCGACGCTGGCTGGAACCGATCGCGAGCGCCCGAGCGAGCGTTTGTTCGGCCTGCTCGACGAGATGGGCGTCGTGGCTACCGGCCGCCACCTCGCGTAGCAACTCGAACGCTGCTTGCTCCTGGCCGCTCTGCAACAGGCCGAGAGCACGGTTGTAGGCGTCGGCCCACAGGTTGCGTTCGACGACTTCCCGCAGCCGCTCGATCTGGTCCGCGAGCTCGATCTGCAGCAACGCGTCGGGGGCGCGTCCGATCAACTCCTCCAAGCCGTCGAGCAGCGCAAGATACTCCCCAGGCTCGGTGTGGGTGCGGATCAGATGCTGGAGCTCGGCATTGAAAAGCGCGCGCTCGGCGTCCGCCAGGTTCTTCGCCGTCGGCCGCACCGCCGCGCGATGCAGCCAGTCGTAGACCCGCCGCGCCTGTTCGACCTCGCCTGCCTGGGCGACGAGCGCCAGGTGGGTCGAGAGCATGCCGGCGTTACGCGGCAGGAGCCGGACGGCGCGGGCCGAGAACTCTATGCCCACACCCGGGTCGGCGTCCCAGAAGAAGGTCCTGCCATAGCCGGAAAGGGCGGGCGCGAAGGTCGGCTCCCGGGCGAGGGCCAGGGCGAAGCTGGAGCGAGCCTCGTCGACCAGCGCGCGCTGCGCCTCGTCCGGTCCCCCGGGCCCATCGAGCCCGCTCTCCACCACTTGGAGCAGTGCCAGGCCATTGAGATCCAGGCTCGACACGTCGGCCGGCGAGTGCACCAGCGCCTCGGTGAACCAGGCCGCCGCCTGGAGATAGTCCCCCCTTCTGAGGTCGAGCTCGCCCATGCCGCGCAGCGCGGTCGTGTTATCGGCGTCGAGCGCGAGCGCTCGGCCAAAGTCGAAGGCTGCGGCGTCCTCCCCTCCGGCGTTGCCAGCGAGACGGAGGAGACCGAGTCGAGCGCTCGCTTCGGCGTCGGACAGTGGCTCGGGAGGCCCGAGCCGCGCCCCCGGCCCAGAGGGTACGCTCATCACCAAGTAGGCGAGACGCGCCTGGCCGACGTAGTGCTCGAGCTCGCGCCGCAGTCCGATCGTCGAGGTGCCGAACGCGTCTCGATAGGCCTCCTGCGCCTCCTGCCCGTCGCGCAGCCGGCCGAAGAAGTCGTCCACCTCGACTCGGAGCGCCTTCTGCCCGACCAGCAGGTAGTGCACGAAGGCCCAGCTCTGGGCGTAGAACACGCCGCGGCGGCGCTCTTCGGTGTACTCGCGTGACTCCCGGGTGACGGCGAAGAGGTCGTCGAACGAGATCAACCGGTTGCGGCGCAAGAACTCGACGTGACGCTCGAGCGGCCGCCCGACCTCGAGATCGTCGGACCCCAGACGAAAAGTGGAGTAGAACTCGGCCAGACCCTCGTTGAGCCACAGCGGCACTGCCGGGGTCGAGTTCTCGACCACGAAGTGGACGTACTCGTGGTAAGCGACCTCGCTTCCGGCGACCGCGGATGTGTCGAGCGCGATGACGTTGGCTTGGCGGGTGCCGATGAACCAGCCAACGTTGCGCTCGCCGAGGCTGAACTCGCCGAAGCCCTCAGCGCTGTCGAACAGGTAGACCTGAGTCGGCAGTGGGTTGGCGACTGCGCCGTCGCCCAACGCCCGGGCGACGAAACGCCGGAAGGTCTCGAGCTCGCCGGCGTAGTGCCGGGTAACCTCTTCCGAAGCGTTGCTGAAGAAGGTGAAAGAAGGTGTCTCGAGACGCGTCCAGCCCTCGGTCTCGGCCGCAGACCCCGTACCCGGAGCGAGAGCCAGCAGGGCCACGCCGAACACTCTGACGAGCGCGTGATGTGGACGGTAGCTGGGCCTGGTTGGCGACATGGAGGTGCTTTCTATCAAACCGGACTCCTTACACGGCTCGGCGCCGGCAGATTTCTCAGCCCTTGAGCGTCACCACGGTGGCACCGTCGCCACCCTCACCGTCGCCACCTGGACGATGGTCGGCAACCACTGGGTGTCTCCTCAGATGCTCGCGCACCGCCTCCCGCAAACGGCCGGTCCCGTGCCCATGAACAACCCGTACTTCCTCCCGGTTGGCGAGTAGCGCTTGGTCGAGGTAGTGGTCGAGCTCGATCAGGGCTTCCTCGACCCGACGGCCGAGGAGCTTGATCTCGGCCGCGACCGCCGGCGCCGCCGGGTGGTCGATCCGGCGCTCGGCAAGCACCGGGGCAGCGGTCAGACCGACCAGCTCGTCCTCCCGGCATTGCACACGCTTGCCCCGGACGTTGACCTCGGCGCGGCCGCGCTCGAGCTTGACGAGCCGCCCCTCCCAGCCTAGGCGGCGGTGACGGACGGCAGCGCCGATCTCCAGGGGGCCAGCTGGCGGCTTCTCCTCGAGAGCTTCGGTGATCTCCGGCGGCGGCTCGGCGAGGAGGCTCTGCGCCGCCCGAGCAGCCACGCCGGGCCGGCGCCCTCCCTCGAGCTCAGCCCGGATCGCGGCCTCCGCCGCGCCCAGCCGCTCGCGCACGCGGCGCTCGAAATCGTCCAGCCGCGCCTTGAGTCCCCGCGCCACCTTGCGGCGCTCGACGGTCAGGGCCCCGCGCTCGGTCTCGGCTTCGGCCCGCGCTCTTGCCAGCGACTGCTCCTCGCGCTCTACGCGCTCTAGCCCAGCGGTCAGTTCCTTGCGCGTGCGCTCGACCTCTTCGAGCAGCTCCTGCAGCCGGCGTTGCTGAGGATCGAGCTCGGCTATCGCGCGCTCCAACCATTCAGCCGGCAGGCCCAGCCGGCGGGCGAGCGCCAGCGCCTCGCTGGCGCCGGGGGTACCCGGCAGCAACCGGTAGGTCGGCCGGTCGGACGCACCATCGAACTCCATGGCGGCGCAGAGCGCCCCTTCCGACTCCAGAGCCTGGGCCGCCAACCGCGTCAGGTGGGTCGTGACGATGGTCAGCGTCCGGTGCCGCCGCAGGTGCTCGAGCAGGGGCGCCGCCAGCGCCGCGCCTTCGTCCGGGTCGGTGCCCGAGCCCAGCTCGTCGAGCAAGACCAGCGCGTCGGCTCCGGCCGCTTCCCAGGCTTCGCGCAGGCGCAGCAAGCGGGCGCTGAAAGTGGAGTGCTCGTGCAACAGATCCTGCTCGTCGCCGACGCTGGCCACCATGCGCCTCAGCAGCGGTAGGCGGGTGCCCTTGGCGCACGGCACCGGCAGGCCGCATTGCGCCGCCAGCACCAGCAGCCCGGCGGTCTTGAGCGCCACCGTCTTGCCGCCGGCGTTGGGCCCGGTGATGACCAGCAACCGGGCCTCGGCATCGAGCTCCAGGTCGAGCGCCACGATGGCGTCGCGATGGCCCGCGCTGCCCAGAGCCCTTTGGCGCAAGTCTGCCAGCGCCGGATCGAGCAACGGGTGCCGCGCGCCGCAGAGTCTGAGATTGCCGCCCTCGGCGAGATCCGCCAGCCGGGCACCGGCCAGCTCAGCGAAGCGAGCCGCCGCCTGCAGCAGATCGAGCCCGGCGACGAGACCGGCGGCCTGGCCCACCGCCGGCGCGAGCTCGCGCAAGCCGTCGAGAAGCTCGCCCAGCAGCCGGGCGCGCTCGGCCTCCTCGTCGTCGATTGTCGTGCGCAGGCGGTTGTTGGCCTCCACCGCGTAGAGCGGCTCGAAGTAGAAACTCCTCCCGCTGCCCGAGCGCCCATGGACCAGACCGTCGAGCTGGCCGCGCGCCCCGCTCTTGAGCAGCAGGACCAGCCGCCCCTCGTGCAGCGGGATCGTTTCTTCGCTCAGCTGGTCGCCGAAGCGCCGCACCGACTGCTGGAGGTCTCTGTAGAGCCCGTCGCGCACTGCGCGTACCTGGCGCCGGAGCTTGGTAAGCGCCGGTGAGGCGTCGTCGCGGATCCGGCCCCGGGCGTCGAGGACTCGCCTGACGCGCCGCGTCCACTCCCGCGAATCCGGCAACTGCGCCCAGAGCACCGAGAGCCTGGGACACGCGGGATCCTCCGCCTCGAGCACCCGCCGCGCCGTGCTCTGGGCCAGAGTCAACAGCTCGGCCGCCTGCAGGACGTCTCCGCTGTCGAGCGTCGCGCGCGGGTCGGCGAGCCGCTCCAGCAGCGGCTCGAGGCCGCCGACCAAGGCTCCCACCAGCGGAGCGTCGACCAGCAGCAGCCGAGCTTCCTCGTACCGCTCGCGGCGCTCGTCGAGCTCAGAAAGATCGCCCGCCGGGACCAGCCCCCGCACGGCGGCGGCCCCGACATCGGTCACCGCCAGCTCGACGAGAAGGCGCAGCAGGGCCGGGAATTCCAGCGCCTCGAGCGTCGATCGAGAGACCTTCATGCGAGGAGTCTACGCTCCATCGACGAGGTCAGGGCTCCTCGGGCCGGGCACCCAGCCCGAACATGGCGCCCGGCCGCGTGCCACCCCGGTCAGGTACGGGCCATCGCGCTCTTGAGCTCGTCGACCCACTCGTGGACCTGGATCTCGAGCACGTCGAGCGGCAGGGCGCCGCTGCCGAGGATCACGTCGTGGAAGGCGCGGATGTCGAAAGACTCACCCAGCGCACTCTCGGCGTAGGCTCGGAGCTCCTTGATCTTGAGCTCGCCGATCTTGTACGAGAGCGCCTGGCCGGGCCAGACGATGTAACGATCGATTTCGACCACGATGTCGTGTTCCTGCTTGCCGCTGTTGGCGATGAAGTAGTCGATCGCTTGTTGACGGCTCCAGCCCAGGTAGTGCATGCCGGTGTCGACCACGAGGCGCACCGCCCGCCAGATTTCGTAGGTCAACTGACCGAACTTCGAGTAGGGGTCGGTGTAGAAACCCATGTCCTCGCCCAGGCTCTCGGAGTAGAGGCCCCAGCCCTCGACGAAGGCGCCGTAGCCGCCGAAACGCCGGAACCAGGCCAGGTCGTCGATCTCCTGCTGCAGCGAGATCTGCAGATGATGACCCGGCACCGCTTCGTGCAACGACAGGGCTTCCATCTCCCACTTCGGCCGCGTCTCCAGCTTGTAGGTGTTGGCGAAGTAGGTTCCCGAACGGCCGGCCTCGAGCGACCCGGGCTGGTAGTAGGCCGGAGGTCCAGCCTAGCTCGCTGGACCGTCGTGACCCGAGGCCGTGACGTCCTTCATCGCCGGCTTGCTCTCGGGCGCGACCTTCTTCTCCCACGAGCCCAGAACGAGGGCGCCGATGGCGAGCAGAATCTCGTCGATGAAGGGCACGAAATCGGGCACGATGAGGTCGAGCAAGAAGAGCCCCGCCGCCAGCAGGAAGAGCTGCGGGAACTTGAGGCGACCGAGGAAACCCTTCAGCATTTTGGGTTGGGGCTGGATCATCGCCCGCTCATGATAGTCGACGGCACGAGGCGGCGCCGAGGGCGAGCCGCTCTCGGCGTCGAGCCTGGACGGCTCAGAAGAGCCGGCCGCTGGCTCCCGGGGGCGGTTTGACGCCGAGGTGCTCGTAGGCTCGGTGGGTGGCGACTCGCCCGCGCGGCGTGCGCTGCAGAAGGCCCTCCTGGATCAGGTAGGGCTCGTAGAGATCCTCCAACGTGCCTCGGTCTTCGCCCACTGCCGCTGCCAGCGCCTGGATTCCCGCCGGGCCGCCCTGATAATGCTCGATGAGGGTGCTCAGGATCTTGCGGTCGACCTCGTCGAAGCCGAGCTCGTCGACCTCCAGGAGCGCCAACGCCTGCCGAGCGCTTTGCTGGTCGATGACATCGTCGGTGTGAACCTGCGCGTAGTCGCGTACTCGGCGCAGGAGTCGATTGGCGACTCGCGGCGTACCCCGGCTACGGCGCGCCAGCTCGTGGGCTCCGGCCTGGTCGATGGTGACGCCCAACAGCTGAGCCGAGCGGGCGATGATGGTACCGAGATGCTCGGGTTTGTAGAAATCGAGGCGATGCACGATGCCGAAGCGCGCCCTCAGCGGCGCCGTGATCAGTCCTGCGCGGGTGGTGGCGCCGACCAGGGTGAAGCGCGGCAGGTCGAACTTCATGGTGCGGGCGGCCGGACCCTGACCGAGCACGAGGTCGATGTGGAAGTCTTCCAGCGCCGGGTACAGGATCTCCTCGACCGTCGGCCCCAGCCGGTGGATCTCGTCGATGAACAACACCTGGCCGAGCTCGAGGTTGGTGAGGATCGCGGCCAGATCGCCGGCGCGCTCGAGCACCGGGCCGGCGGTGGCGCTGATCGGTGCACCCATCTCTTTGGCGATAATGTGGGCCAGAGTCGTCTTGCCAAGGCCTGGAGGGCCAAACAGCAGCACATGGTCGAGCGCCTCGTCGCGCTCGCGCGCAGCGCGAATGAAGAGCTGCATCTGCTCGACCACCTTCTCCTGGCCGATGTACTCGTCGAACGTCGTCGGGCGTAGCGAGACTTCGAATCCGAGGTCCTCGTCGCTGGCCGCCCCGGAAAGGATCTGGCGCTCGATGGTCACCGTCGCATTGTAGCCCGGCCCCGGCCGGCCAGGGCTAGCGGGGCGTACCGGATCAAATCTTGGACAGGCGCCGCAAAGCGAGACGCAGAAGCTCGTGAACGGCTGTCTCAGGGTTGGCGGCGCGGGTCTCGACGACCGCCCGCTGTGCCGCGTTCTCGCGGTAGCCGAGGTTGATCAACGCCATTACCAGATCGTCGTCCTCGCTTACCGCGCGGGCTCTCTCCGGCAGGTCGGCGGCGAGCTCCTGCACCCGGTCGCGCAGCTCGAGGACCATGCGCTCCGCCGTTTTCTTGCCGATCCCGGGAATAGTGGAAAGGCGCACGGTGTCGCCGCTCGACAGCGCCGCCAGCAGATCGGTCGGCGCCATGCCCGAGAGGATGACGCGGGCGAGCTTGGGGCCGATACCGCTGACCGCGATGAGCTTCTCGAAGATCTGCTGCTCGCGCTCGGTCCAGAAACCGTAGAGCACGATGGCATCTTCGCGCACGTGGGTGTGGATGTAGAGACCGAGCTCTTCGCTCTCGGAGCGTTCGATCTCGTAGTAGGTCGACATCGGCACCTGGACCCGATAGCCCACCCCACCGACATCGAGGATGAGCGCCGCCGGCGTCGAGTGCAGCAGCCGTCCCTTGAGGAAGCCGATCATTGCGAGATCCTAGCCCGCGACCCGGCTGAGCGCCTGGGCCAGGTCCGCTTCGAGGTCGGAGCCCTCCTCGATACCGATCGAGAGCCGGATCAGCCCGTCGCCGATGCCCTGCGCCTCGCGTTCGGCCGGCGTCAAGTTCTTGTGCGAGGTGACGGCAGCGAGAACGACGCTGCTCTCGACGCCGCCGAGACTGGCCATGATGGTGAAGAGCCGCAGACTGTCGAGCAAGCGATTGGCCGCCGGCAAACCGCCGCGGACCTCGAACGCCACCATCGCGCCGCCGGCGCTCATCTGGCGCCGGGCTATCTCGTCGTCCGGGTAGTAGGTCGCCACCACCGCTTCATGGCGTCGCAGCAGCCCGACCAACCATGCGAGCCAGGCCGCGGTTCCACCGTAGAGATCAGCGGCGGTGAGCAGCCGGTCGCCAGCCTCGAGTAGGGTCCCCAGAGTGCCGCTGATCGCGGCCATGCCCGAGGCGAAGGCCACGGCGTCCTCGGCGCCCTCGAGCGCCGCCAACTTCTCTTCCACGACCCGCACCGTCGGGTTGGCCAACCGGCTGTAGAGCCCGCGCTGGTCGGGCCGTTCGAAGCCGGCCACCAGCGCTTCGGCGCTGTCGAACATGAACGGCGCCGTTTGATAGACCGGTGTCACCGCCGGCGAGTGCGGCGGAACCTGGTGTTCACCCGAGCGCACGGCCCGCGTCGCAGTGTTCTGCGCCGCTGCGGGCTCCGCAGCCTCGGCATCGAGGTTCTCGGGCGGGCGGTTTCCTTCGCGACTGTTCACTTCGGCTACGAAGCGTTTTGTGGGGTCTGGCCGAAGGCCTCGAACACGCCCGGGTCGATGGTGACTCCGAGCTCGTCGCGGCGTTGGCCGATGAAGGTGCGCAGCAGCTCTCTGAGCCGCTGGCTTTCGAGGCCTTCGCGAACGGCGTCCTGCTCCGCGACGAAGGCGGCATTGTCGAAGCGCGTGCGATCGGTAACCTCGAACAGCACCACCTCCGTCTCGCGCACGAACGGCTCGCTCACGGCACCCTCGTCCATGCTCAGCGCCTGGAGGGCGATCTCGGGCGCCTGGCCCAGACTGCCGACGGATCCCTTGGCACCGAACGGGCCGGCGCTCTCTAGCGTCACCTCGAGTTCGGCGGCCACGTCGTCGGGGCTCTGGCCGTCGATGATGGCGGCGTGAGCGGCGTGCAGCCTTTGGGTCGCCAGCTCGAGCTGGCGCTGCTGGCGAAACTCGGTGGTCACCCGTGAGCGCACCTCGTCGAGCTCGGGCAAGCGTGGCTCCTGGATCTCGCGCAGGATCAACACGGCCCACCCGCGCGCGACCTGTACGGGTTCAGACACACCCCCGGCCGCGAGCTCGAAGGCCTGGGTGGTGAACTCGGTCGCCCGGCCGATCCCGAAGACATTGTCGCCGCGACCGAAAGGCTCGGTGGTGATCGCGGTCGTCCCCAACTCGGACCCAGCCAAGGTTCGAAGCCCCTCGGTGGTGAGACCGCTCGTGACCTGTTGAGCCAGCGCGGCTGCCTTGGTGGCGGCGGCCGCGGCCGCGCCATCGTTGACCCGCCGCGCCCTGATCGCGTCCTCGACCTCGGCGAAGGGCTGCAGCCCGCCTGGGCGCCGAGCCTGGACCTGGATCAGGTGGACGCCGAAACTCGTCTCGACGGGGCCGACCACATCGCCGAGCTCGGCGCCAAAAGCCGCGTCCTCAAAGAGCTTGACCATCGCTCCGCGAGCGAAGAAGCCGAGATCGCCTCCCTTGGTCTTGCTCCCTGGGTCGTCGGAGAGCTCGGCGGCCAGCACGGCGAAGTCCTCACCGTCGTCGAGCCGGGCTCTGATGCTCTCGATCTCTTCCCGCGCCTGTTCGACCGAGCGCTCCTCGCCGGTGCGCAAAAGGATGTGTCGCGCCTTGACCTGCTCTTCGCTGGCGTAGTCCTCCTGATGCTCGTCGTAGAAGGCTCGCACCGCCTCGTCGGCGATCTCGACCGTCTCTCGCAGCTCGGAGGGATCGACCAGCAGGTAGTCGACCACTCGGCGTTCCGGTAGCCTGAAATCCGCCTGATGCTGGTCGAAGAAGACTGCCAGGGCAGACTCTTCGACCGTCACGTCGGCAGCGAAACGGCTCATCGGCAAACGCAGCAGGCGCACCGTCGCCGTCTCGGCCTCCTCGCGGTAGGCAGCCTCGACCTCATCCGGCGCCACGTAGGTATTCTGGGCCAGCGCTCTTTGGACCTTCTGGGTCAGGAGCGTCTCGCGCTGTGAGGTCTCGAAGTCCTCGGGGTGCAACCCGTTGCGCCGCAGCAGCGCAGCGTACTCCTGCTGGCCGATGAAGACACCGTCCTGCTGAAACACCTGCAGCTCGACGATCGACTGGCGTAGCTCTTCGTCGCTGACCTCGAACCCGATCCGTTCCGCCTCACGCAGCAGGATTTGCTCGTCTACCAGCTGATTGAGCACCTGGAAAGGTAAGCCGAGCTGGTTGGCCAGATCACGCGAGAACTGCTGCCCGTAGGCCTGCCGGTACTGATCCTCGGCCCGGCGGTAGGCACTCTCGAAATCGCTGTAGCTCACCTCTCGGCCGCCCACCACAGCAGCCGCGGCACCGGTGGCGGCAGGGCCTCCCGCGAGATCGATGCCGCCGAAATCGACGAAGATGAACAGCACGAAAACAAGGATGACGAGCCAGAGGACCCAGCTCAGATACTTCAGATTGTCGCGGAAGACTTTCAACATGACGCGTGGACTCCAGGGTTGCCTAGGATGCGAGCGGGGCCGACTCTAGCAGGGGCCGCGGCGCAGCGGCAAGGGTCGCAACTGTCGATGAATCAAGGCCTTGTGCTATATTGCCGCAGCTTGAGAAAAGGGGTTTGAGAGTGCCTCGAGGCTCTCGGGAACACAGGCAAAGAGACTGGTACAAGATCGACGTCGACACCCTTCGGGGGGTGCTCATCTTCGCCTCTCTGATCGGTGTCGCCTACGTCGGCTATCTAGGCTGGGACGTGCTCGAGGAGCGCTATGACCGGGGCAAGTATCGGCGCGTTCTACACGAGGCCCGCGATCTCCAGCGCTCGCTGCGCGCCAGCCAGGGCCTCACAGACTATGCGGATGAGTACACGACGGCGCGCGCCAACCTGCGCTCGGCTGAGGAGTTCGCCACCGAGGAGCGCTGGGATGCGGCACTGCGCGGCGCCGAGCGCGGCCGCTCGCTGCTAGCCAGGATCCTCGATAGCATGCAACACGCCGAGACCAACGGCCAGGCGCAATTCATCTCGGTCTCCAGAGAAGTCGAGTTTCGCCGCGGCGAGCGCGGCGACTGGCAACGCGCGTTCAGTCGAGGAGTGCTCTATGCCGGCGACTACATCAAGACCGGGAATGGCTCGACCGAGATCATGGGCATCGACGGCACCGTCTACACCGTGCGCTCTGACACCGTCATCATCATCGGCCGCACGACCGGGCTCGAGGGCAAGACTACCCAGCGCAGCATTTCGCTCACTCACGGTTGGGTCAACCTGAGCACGGCCAGCACCTCGAGCACGATCGCCACCCCCGACGCCAGCGCCGAGGTCAACGAGGACTCGAGCGTGCTGGTCGCCTACGACGGTACCCGTCGAGAGGGGCGATTCGCCACCTACAGCGGCACCATGGACATTGCCTCGAGCTCCGGGCAGCGGCGCAGCCTGCGCCAGCTCGAACAGGTGGTGCAGAGAGGTCGGACGCTGTCGGAGAAGCGCCGCCTGCCGGCCGCGCCCCTGCCCGTCGATCCGGAAGACAATCTCGAACTGCGGCTCGACGAGACCGATCAACTGGTGCTGAGCTGGCAGCCGGTGCCCGGCGCCCGGCGCTACGCCTTGCAGGTGGCCCGTAATCGACTCTTCGTCGCCAACATCATCGACGTCGAGGATCGCTCGTCGACCAGCGCTACTCTGGGCCTGCGTGGCGATGGCAGCTTCGTCTGGCGGGTCGCCGCGATCGGAGATGGCGGCATCACTGGCCCATGGAGCACCGCCCGGCGCTTTCGCGTCAGTCCGGCCGTACCGGTCATCGAACAGGAAGAGCCGGTCTTGGCCGAAGCCAGCTAGTCGAGCCCCACCGAGGCCCTCCGAGAAACCATGCCCTTCGCCAAGTTCTTCCGTCAATTCTCCAACGACCTGGCCATCGACCTGGGGACCTCCAACACCCTCGTCTTCGCCAGAAACAAGGGCATCGTCGTGCGCGAACCCTCGGTCGTCGTCATCAACATCCTGACCAACCGGATCGAAGCGGTCGGCGGTGAAGCCAAGGAGATGCTCGGCCGCACGCCGGGCAGCATCAAGTCCGTGCGGCCGATGAAGGACGGCGTCATCGCCGACTTCGAGGTCACCGAGCGCATGCTCGAGTACTTCATCAAGAAGGCGCACGGTCGCAAGATGTACGTCCATCCGCGAATCGTCATCGGGGTGCCCTCAGAGATCACGCAGGTGGAAAAGCGGGCGGTCCGAGACTCGGCGATGCGCGCCGGGGCCTCCGAGGTGTTCCTCGTCGAGCAAGCGATGATGGCCGCCATCGGCGCCGGCCTGCCGATCACCGAGCCCTCGGGCAACATGATCGTCGACATCGGCGGCGGAACCACCGACGTAGCGGTCATCTCCCTCGCCGGCATCGTCTACTCGCGCTCGGTCCGAATCGCCGGCAACGAAATGGACGACGGCATCATCCAGTATCTCAAACGCAAGTACTCTCTGTTGATCGGTGAACGCACCGCCGAGCGGGTCAAGATGGAGGTCGGCTCGGCCTATCCCTTGAAAGAGGAAATCCGGGTCGAGATCAAGGGCCGCGACCTGATCGAGGGCGTACCCAAGACGCTGTTGACGACCGACGAGGAGATTCGCGAAGCCCTGGCTGAACCCGTGGCGACGATCGTCGAGGCCGTGAAGTCGGCGCTCGAGCGCACGCCGCCCGAGCTCTCGGCCGACATCATGGACAAGGGCATCGTCCTCTCCGGAGGCGGTGCGCTCCTGCGTGGCCTCGATCAACGCCTTCGCAACGAGACCGGGCTGCCGGTGGTCCTGGCCGAGGATCCCCTGTCGTCGGTCGTGCTCGGCACCGGCAAGGTACTCGAAGACATGGATCTGTTGCGCAAGGTTTCGATTCGGTAGCGGTGACCGAAAAACGCACCCGTTTGCTGCTCGTCGTCCTGGTCGTGGGCCAACTGCTTCTGATCTCCACCCAGGTCCCGGCCGCCGATGGTCGCCACTCGCTGCTTGCCAGCACCTGGCTGCGCAGCGTCGCGCCGCTGGCAGCAACAGTCGATGCGGTCTCCGACGGCATCGGAAGTCTAGCCGTCTACTGGACCACGCGGCGCCGGCTGCTGACCGAAAACCGGCGCCTGCGCATCGAGAACGCGGCGCTGCATCAGAGCTCAGTGCGCTACCTGGGCATCGCCAGCGATCTCGAGCGACTCTCCGGGGCCGTCGACTACTCCCGCGCCACCGGCGCCAAGCTGCAGCTGGCCGACGTCGTCTACAGCGACCAGAAGTCGTGGCAACGCACGCTCATCCTGCGGCTCGGCGATCAGGGGGCCCAGCGCAATCAGCCGGTCATCACCCAGACCGGGCTGGTAGGCAGAATCGTCGGCGTCAGCGGGCGCTACGCCAAAGTCCAGTTGGTCATCGACCGCGCGGCCAGCGTCGGCGTGATGGTCGAGCGGACGCGACGCCAGGGCGTGGTGCGTGGCGGTGGCGCCGGCTCGCTGGCTTTACAGTTCATTCCGCTGCAGGCCGACCTGGAGGTCGGCGATCGAGTGGTGACGGCGGGCATCGACGGCGTCTACCCGCGCGGCATTCCCGTCGGCGTGATCACCCGCACCGAGCCCGGCAGTGAGCTCTTCTACGTGGTTGAGCTCATGCCGGCCGTCGACTTCGGGGCCGTGGACCACGTCTACATCCTGGAGCGCGAACCGCTGCCGCGAGATCTGCGTGATCCAGCGACCGAGCCGCCGGAGGATGGGCCGTGAAACGTGCGTTCCAGTTCACTGCCGCCCTGATCGGTGCGGTGCTCCTCCATCTGATCGGAGTCCGCCTGGTTGCCGAGTGGTCGCTAGTCCTCGATCTCATGTTGATCGTGGTCGTCTTCAACACCCTCGACGGAAGCACCTCGGCCGGCATGATCGGCGGTCTCGCCGCCGGCTGGGCTACCGACGCCTTGGTCGGCCCGGTGTTCGGGATCTTCGGCCTGGTTGATAGCATCATCGGCTACGGCGCAGCCTACGCCGTGCAGCGCATCGTGATTCAGCGCCCGGCGGAAGCTGCTCTCTTCTTCGCCCTGGCAGTCGCCTGTCAGCAGGGCTTGGTCCTGGCACTGAGCCTCCTACTCCTCCGTGACCCCGAGATTCCGGCCTATCACTGGCTGGTGATCAAGGCTGGAGCGACGGGGCTCGTGGGTGCCCTGGTCTTCTACCTGAAGCGTCGGGTCACCAGCCAGGTCGTCACTTGGCGTCGCACGCGGCGGACGCGGATTCGGCTCGAGAGATGAAGCGGGTTCGCGAGCAGAGAGAGTGCCTGGTCTCGCGCGTGCCGCGGCTGCAGGTACTTCTCGCCGTGTCGCTCATCGTGATCGCCACCGCCTACTGGCGGGTCCAGGTCGTCCAGGGCGACCGTTATCACGGGCTGGCCGAGAACAACCGCCTGCGGAGGGTGCCGATCAAGGCCACGCGTGGATTGATCTTCGACCGCAACGGCCGTGTTCTGGTCGACAACGTGCCGAGCTACAACTTGCTTCTCGATCGCACCCGCAGCAACGACATCGATGCCGCTCTCGCCTTCGCAGCAGAGGTTCTCGACCAGGGAGTGCCCGCTCTCGAGACCGCCATCGAACGCCAGGCCGACTCCTCGCCCTACGAGCCCATCCTGCTGGCCGAGAATCTGACGCTGGCTGACGTCTCGAGGATCTCGATCGCCGAGTTGGAGTTTCCCGAGTTCCAGATCGATGTCGAGCATTTGCGGCTTTACCGCCACGGCTCCCTGACGGCACACATTCTAGGCTACCTCGGCGAGGCTACCGAAGCCGACCTCGCGCGCGACCCCGACAACTACAGCGCCGGTGACCTGGTAGGGCGCAAGGGCGTCGAGCGGGTGTTCGATCTCCTCCTGCGCGGCAGAGACGGCGAGCGTGAGCTCGTAGTCGACTCGCGAGGCCGGACCCGCACCGAGCACGGTCGCCGACCGGCCAGGTCCGGCAACAACCTCCACCTGACGCTGGACCTCGAGCTGCAACAGGAGGCGACGCGCTACCTCGAAGGCCGCGCCGGCGCCGCGGTGGCTCTCGATCCACGCAACGGCGAGGTGCTCATGCTGGTCTCGGCGCCCTCGTACGACCCCAGCCTCTTCACCCGCCGGCTCAACAGCGAGCAGTGGCGCGAACTCGTCGAAAGCCCCAATCAAGTGTTGCAGAACCGGACGATCCAGAACACGCATGCCCCTGGCTCGATCTTCAAGGTGGTGCTGGCGAATGCCGGACTGACCGAGGGCACGATCGAGCCGAGTGACTCGGTTTTCTGCGCCGGCTCGACCCAGATCTACAACCGTCGCACGCGCTGCTGGCTGCGCCGCGGACACGGCTGGGTCAACCTGCGCCGGGCGATCAAGGAGTCGTGCGACATCTATTTCTACCACCTGGGGCAGAAGCTCGGAATCAACCGGATCGCTCACTATGCACGCCTTTTCGGCCTCGGCAGGCCAACCGGATTCGACATCCCAGGCGAGAAGGCCGGGCTGATTCCCGACACCGAATGGAGCCTGACCCACCGGCGCTCGCCCTGGTATCCAGGCGAGACGATCTCTGTGGCTATCGGCCAAGGCCCGATCCTGGTGACCCCGCTGCAGGTCGCCAGGATGATCGCCGTCCTGGCCAACGGCGGCCGTCTGGTGACACCCCACGTGCGGCGCGGCTCGCGATCGCCTCTGAGCGCCCCGATCGCCGTCGATCCGCAGGCCATCAGCTTCGTTCGCGAAGCCATGTGGGCGGTCGTCAACGAAAAGCATGGAACCGGCCTGTCGGTCCGGCTGCAGGGGATCGACATAGCCGGCAAGACCGGCACGGTGCAGGTCGTCGAACAGAAGAGCTGGACTAGCAACGAGGACTTGCCCGAACAACTACGCGACCATGCCTGGTTCGCGTCGTTCGCCCCGGCCTCCGACCCGGAGCTGGTGGTCGTGGCCTTTGTCGAGCACGGTGGGCACGGCTCGGCCGCCGCGGCGCCCTTGGTGAAACTGATCTATGAGACCTACTTCCGCGCCTCTGACGCTAGCTGACAATCGGCCGCACCTCCGGCATCTGGCCGGCGTACGCTGGGTCCTGCTCGTCGCTGCCTTGGCGCTGGCGGGGCTCGGGCTGGCCACCGTGCACAGCGCCAGCTCTGAGCTGAGCCTGGACTACCTGCCCCGTCAAGCGGTCTGGGTCGGCGTCGGAATCCTGGCCCTGGCGCTGACGTTCAGTATCGACTACCAGACTCTGAGCAAGTTCTCGTTGCCGATCTACATCGTCGGACTGGTTATCTTGACGGCAGTGCTCTTCCTTGGCACGGTGCGCGGCGGGGCTCGGAGCTGGTTCGGCTTCGGCAGCTTCGGCCTTCAACCCTCCGAGTTCGCCAAGCTGTCCACCGCCGTGCTGTTGGCGCGCTACCTGGCGAGCACCAACCGGCGTTACCTCCGGTTGCGGCAGATCGCCATCGCCTGCGGCATCGCCGGGCTGCCGATGGCCCTGGTCGTGCTGCAGCGCGACATGGGCAGTGCGATGATGTTCATGCCACTGCTAGCCGGCATGCTCTTCGTATCCGGGGTTCGCTGGCAGGTCGTCGTCGCCGCTCTCGTGCTCGCCCTGATCGGCGGCGCCATCCTGTGGAACTTCGTCATGCTCGACTACCAGAAGACGCGGGTCCTGACCTTTCTCGACCCCGGTAGGGAGCCGCTCGGTGCCGGTTACCAGCTGCGCCAGAGCAAGATCGCGGTCGGCTCCGGCCAGGTTGCCGGACGGGGCTACATGCAAGGCACCCAGAGCCAGCTGAGATTTCTGCCGGCACGGCATACCGACTTCGTGTTCGCCGTCCTGGCCGAGGAATGGGGTTTCCTGGGAGTGGTCGGCGTACTCATGCTCTATGCGACCTATATTCTCAACGGCGCCTTGGTCGCGGTTCGCGCGCGGGACCGAACGGGCATTCTCCTCGTCGTGGGTTTGCTTGGCGGCTTCGCTTTCCATGTGGTCTACAACACGGCGATGGTGGTCGGATTGGTGCCGATCACCGGCATTCCGCTCCCCTTCCTCTCCTACGGCGGCTCGTTTACTCTCGCCAATTTCATCGCTGTCGGCATGATTCTCGGCGTCGATTTCAGGCGCTACGTCAACCGGTGAGGCTTCTCGTCGAGAGCGATCCGCAGAGGATCCGTATCGCCCTGCTCGAGGGCGAACGTTTGGCTGAGCTTCACCTCGAAGACCAACGTGCGTCACGGGTGGGCGAGGTCTACCTCGGCCGGGTGCAACGCATGGCGCCAGCCATCGACGCGGCGTTCGTCGACATCGGGCTCGGACGTAACGCCTTTCTCCATGCCGACGATTTTGGTCTCGGTGACAGTTCGCAGGAAATTCGAATCCACCAGCCGATCATCGTGCAGGTGTCTCGCGACGAGCTTCCGGGCAAGGGCGCCCGAGTGCGGCGGGGCGCCACTCTACCCGGGCGCTACCTCGTGCTCCTGGCGGCGGGCGGCGGCGTCGCGGTTTCGACTCGAATCCACGACGACGACGAGCGCCAGCGCTTGATCGCAGCCATCGAGAGGGTGGCCGACCGGGATCTGGGTTGGATCATCCGGACAGCCGCCCTCGGGGTCGAGGAGTCCGAGCTCGAACGCGAAGCGGCGACCCTGCACGAACGCTGGCTGGACATCAAGGGTGCGGCCGCCACGACCAAGGCGCCATGCTGCCTTCACCGCGACCTCGATGGCATCGAGCGTTGGCTGCGCGATCGTGCATGCGAGGAGCTCGCCGAGATCTGGGTCGACTCGGAGGCGCTCGAGAACGCGGTGACCGCGACCTTGGCGCAGATCGCGCCAGCGCTGGTCGAACGGGTCAGGGTGCATCGGGCAGCGCCGTCCCTTTTTGAGCGCTTCGGGGTCGAGCGGCAGCTCCGCTACCTGTGGGATCGACGCGTTGGGTTGCCCGCGGGCGGTTCACTCGTCATCGAATCGACCGAGGCCCTAGTCGCCGTCGACGTCAACTCGGGCCGCGACCTGGGCGCCGGCAGTCTCGAGGAGACGGCTCTGGCCACTAATCGTGAGGCCGCTCTCGAGGTTGCGCGCCAGATTCGACTCCGCGACCTGGCCGGCATCATCGTCGTCGACTTCATCGACATGTCGGACGGATCGGGCTGGGACGAGGTGCTGCAGATCCTGGAGGATGAGCTCGAACGGGATCGTGCGGCCACCATGGTCGAAGGACCAGTGGCTTTCGGCCTGGTGGCCATCACCCGCAAGCGCGGGCGTAACGACCTCGTCCACCGGCTCTCGGTCGAGTGCTCAGAATGCCTTGGGAGCGGCCGTCTTCCGTCTCCAGCGGAGATCGCGAGCAGGGCTCGGCGCGCCCTGCTGGCGCGCGAAGCGGCACAGCCCGGCCGCAGCTGGCGCCTCCGGCTGCACTCGAGCGTCGCAGCCCAGCTCGAAAATTCGGCCTCGCCGATCCTCGCAGAGCTCGGCGAACGACTAGGAGAACGCCTCAGTGTCGAGGGCGTTCCCGATGTCGGGCGGGCGACCTTCGAGCTTCTGGAGCGGCGATGACCGTCGAGAGCTTCAAGATTCCCGGTTGGCACGGGGAGCTGGTGACGGAGTGTCGACCGTCGAATCTCGCCGCAACGGTCGCCCGGCTGGCCGACCCCGGGGCCGCCCGGGAGACTATTCACTGGGGCCGCAACTACCTCTACAGTCTCGACCTCGAGACTGAGAGCGGACCGCTCGAGGTGGTGGTGAAGCAGTTCCGCAACCAGGGTTGGAGAGCCCGTTGGCGTCGCCACTTCGAGGGCAGCAAGGCGCAAAAGAGCTGGCGCGTCGCCCGCTACATGGCAGAGCGCGGACTGTCCACTCCGGAGCCTCTGCTCCTGATCGAGTCGGACGAACCCGACGGTCCATCGCTCTTTGTCTCACGGCGCGTCAGCGGCGGTTTCGAGTCGCGCTACTTCTTCCGTGCGCTCAACGCCGGCGACGAAGCCGAGAAGTTCCCCCTGGTAGACGTCGACGAGCTTCTCGGGTCCCTGGGCCGAAGTCTGCGCCGGATGCACGAGGCCGGCATCTGGCATCGCGACGTCTCGGTCGGCAATCTTCTCGTCTCCTACGCCAATGACGACCGGCCGGACATCTATATCGTCGACTTGAACCGTGCCCGCATCGGGCAACCCCTGGGGGTCGA
>JAPUJD010000275.1 GCA_027296385.1 Acidobacteriota bacterium
TTCGGGCTGTCGCTGTTGCCTGGCACGAAACAGCTGCCGGTGGGACCGAGGTGGTCGCACAGGCCGGCGTCGAAGTCCGCCTGGGTGCACTGCGAGCTCCAGTGCATCGAGCCCGAGGTGTCGAACAGGAAGAAGACGGTGGGAAGCTCCTCGAAACCGGTGATCAACTTGCGGTCGTCGGCCTCCGCGACGCCGTCAAGGCAAAGAGCCAGGCCGGCGACGAGGGCGAGTCGCAATAGGGAGTTCGAGGCTCGAGTCATGACGATTCTCCAGTCTTTGACACTGACGTTCAAAGCGCCGTCTTCTCGGCCAGGTCGGCCGGACTCATCCATTGCAGGGCAAAGAGAGAGCTCGCGGGCGTGTTCCAGGGTTGGATATCGATCGTGGCGGCGAGGCGACGTTGGGCCAGGGCGCCGCCCAGGGTTTGGCGCTGACCACGGGCCGGCAGGAGGATGTTGCAACGGCACAAGGCCTTGTTTTGGTAGGAACCGGCATTGTTGATCTCGCACAAATTGCACGGCCCGGACTGGGTCAGAATCAGCGGGCCGACCGAGACCTGACTGCGCACCAGCGGGTTGGGCGCCGATCCCGGAGTGTCGTTGAGGATGTAGCTGTTGTTCGCGTCGTTGTTGACGTCGTAGAAGTAATCGCTGCCGACGAGGATACGGGCGGCGGCGATACCGATGCCGGCGTCGGTGGCGTAGAAGACGCGCTCGAGGATGCGCTCGTTGGCGCCGATGCGGCTCTCGGTGCTGGTGACGAGCGCCAGCGAGAGACCCATCAGGGTGAGCACGACCAGGAGCAGCAGGGTGGCGAGGTAGGCGCTGCCCTGCTCGCGTCGGTTGGTTCGGGCCTGCATCAGAGATTCCTCAGGTCGATGATGGTGGTCAGGAGGAGCCGGCGCCGGCGGCGATCGTCCTCGCCGTTGACCGGGTCGCCGGGCGCCATGCCATAGATGTGGTCTTCTATCGCGGCAATGGTAGGGGCGTAGTACCCACGGTCGCCCTTGGCTGCCATGCTCAGGGTCGTGACCCGCGCGTAGTAGAGTCGAGGCCGCGGCTGCGGACCAGAAAAGCTCGGCGGGGTGTTGCCGGACGCCGCGGTCGGCAGCCAGGGCAGCGACCCCAGGTTGGCGGTGTCAGCGGCGTCGTTGAACAACCAGTCGTCGAGACCGGTAGCGGCTCCGGCTCTTACGTCGCCGTCGACGATGATGTCGTCGGTGCCGACGTTGTTGGCATCGAAGTCGAAGAATCCGTTGGAGCTCGACGTGCCGTCGAAACTCGAGTCGAAGCCGAGAGCCACCTGCAGATCTAGGATGCTGTCGGCCAGGTCGGTGATCCAACCGCCGGCCGGGTGAGCGATCTGGGTGCCGGGGTAGAAGCGGGCGACGCAGAGCCGCGGCGTCTCGGTGAGGTCATTGGGCTGGCGGACGTAGAAGCGGTACTCCTCGAGCAATGCCACGGTGCCGACGTTGACGAGATCGCGTGCTGGCAACCAGGGCGGATGAACGATGGCGCTGTCGGGGAAGACCCCATCGGCGGAGAGCAGCCCGTACTGGGCAGTGTAGATGCCGCCGCGGTTGTCATACGCGATCACGATCTGCGACACGACCGCGGGGTCGGGGTCGTAGCCCGCAACGATGGAATTGCCCGGGTTGAGCTGCGCGACGCCGTAGATCAGGTCGCTCAACCCGCTGACGATGAGAAGCGCATCCTGGCGCCCGGTGACGACCGCGTTGACCAGCTCGCTCAAGTCCTGCGGCAATCCCGCGGGGCTGCGACTGGAGATCACGATAGTCCCGCCAGTGGCGGTCGTCGTGAGGTTCGCCGGGTTGGTCGAGGCGACGAAGAGCGGTGCCGAGTTGAAATGTCCACGGACAGTCAAGACGTCGGTGTTCTCCACCACCAAGGGTGAGGTCGGGTTGCCGACCACCAGACGCTGGGTGGCGCTGGGCACGTTGTTGCGGACCGAGATCGCCGGGGTGATCGATGCCGGAGCCGACGCCGCGGTGAAACCGGCTACGGCATAGCCCGGTAGACCGCCCCGCCCGGCCATGCGAACGGTACGCAGAAGTTCGCGCTGGGCGACGCGGGCCGACTGCTGGAGATCGGACTGGTGCAGTTGGGTCCGGGTGAGCTTGTTGGTGTAGTTGAACATGGCGAAAGCGCCGCCGAGCACCAAGCTCACCAGGACGAGGGCGACGAGCAGCTCGATGAGCGTAAAGCCGCACTCGCGGTTCGTCGTGCGGCTCATCGTCAAAATCCCCTCAGGTTGACGAGATCGACTCGGCGTCCGGGGCCCAGGGGACTGTCCGGTGTCCGTTGGCCCTCGGTGATCACCATCAGCTCGCGAATGTGGACGGACGAGTCGAGACGGCTAGCGCTCAGTGGGTAGCCCGGGACGGGATTCTTGAAGGTCGGCACGCCGGCCGCCGTGTCGCCGTCGTAGATCTCACGAATGTTGTACTGCTGAACGAAAGTTTCGCGAGTCCAGGTCGGGGTTCCGGTGAGCGGTGCGCCGCAGGTCACGAACTCCCAGCCCCGGCCCTGCTCGTAGTCCTGGCAGATCTGCTGGTAGGCAAGGCTGACCGGCGGGCGCAGGACCTCGCGGTCGAGCGGCAGCGGAACGAGCTCCTCCGAGCTCGAGCGCGAGTAGTTGGTCGACACCGTCGACTCCTTGCCCGAGAGATTCTGTATGACCGAGTTGGTAAAAAGCGGCATGATGCCGAGGGTGATGATGAGAACTAGGGCCGTGGCGACCAGGGCCTCGATGAGCGAGAACCCCGCCGCGCGGGTCGTGACGAATCGGTTCATCCGTTCTCCTCCCACTGCAGCTCAAAGGGATCCCAGGTTCTCAGTCGAATTCGAGCGGTGGACGCCGGGTCGAGCCGCACCTCGATCGCCCAGCCGGAGTGGTGGCCGAACTGGAAGGCGCCAGTGGCGTCGGCGCTACCGTCGGGGTTGAAGAGGACGAAGCCGCCGTCGCCGTTGACGGTGAAGTCGGTGACCAGGTCGAGAGTGACGCCGCCGGGCAGGTAGATCTCCTGCCGGAGAGCATCGGCGTCGTTGGGGTCGTTGCCCTGGAAGACTTGGACGCGGTTGTCGTAGCGCGCGATGACCCCGTACTGGAGCAGCTCGTTGATGGCGCGGAAGCGGGCCGCCCGCATCGCCGTCAACGTCTCTCGCCCCGCCTGTTTGAGCTTGATCTTGTTGGTGATCTGCCACAGCGCCGGTATGCCGACGGCCATCGATATGCCGATCACGGCGAGCGCGACCAGGGTGCTGATCAGAGTGAAGCCGCCGGGGCGTTTTCGGTACTCAGATCGGTCCATCGTGTCCCTCCGGAGCTGATTGATGGAGTGCCGGCGATCGTCGCCGTCGCCATAGCTCAGGGCGAGGTGCGTGCTGGATCGGGCTATGGCGCCCAACCCTCTGTCCCAAAAGAACTTACCGGGTCGGGCTAGCTCCGCTCCGGTCTCGGGCGGCGGCTGGATCTGTTTCTTTAATGTGAACCCCCCGGATCTCGTTTGAGGCAAGTCCGCCTCCACTCCTTATAGCGTCAGGCGGCGATGAAACATGCCACTGGGGTTCGAACCGGATCGCTACCGGTGTGTGGCATCATTCGGCCGCATCCCGAAGGAGAGCACCCAGCGCGCGACGGTCGACACCAAAACGAGCAGCAGCGTCACCAGGGGCAACAGGATCGAGACCTCCCGCACCTAGCCGATGCGCGGCGGTCGCTTCACAGCAGGCTCAGATAGGCGTCGATCCAGTGTCCGCGAGAGAACAGGGCGACCAGGGCGCCGACGGCGAGGAAGGTGCCGAAGGGTAGCTTCGAGGTCAGGGCCAGCCGCCGCACGGCCATCAGCAGGAGGCCGACCAGCGCCCCGGCCAGGGCGCCGGAAAAGAGGGCGAGGAGAACGCCCTTCCAGCCCAGAAAGGCACCGATCAGTGCCATCAGGTTGACGTCGCCGAGGCCCATGCCCTCTTCTTCGCGCAGCCAGAACCAGACGTTGATCAGCAGGATCAGGGCTCCGGCTCCGATCAGCGTGCCGATGAGGGCGTCGAGCATTGTGACGCCGTCGATCCAGGGCTGTAGCGCCAAGCCCAACGCGATTCCCGGCAGCGTCAACTTGTCGGGCAGGATCATGTGCTCGAGGTCGATCAGGCCGAGCGCCACCATCAGGCTGCAGAAAAGGGCTGCAGCAACAGCCTGAAGGCTCCAGCCGAAGATCAGGGCGCAGGCCACGAAAAGCGTTGCCGTCGCGACCTCGACTAGCGGGTAGCGCAGCGAGATCGGCGCGGCACAAGTCCGGCAGCGGCCGCGCAGCAGCAGGTAGCTCAGCACCGGGATGTTGTCGTAGGCCTTGATCGGGGCCTCGCAGGCCGGACAGCAAGACGCCGGGCGGACCGTGGAGAGACCTCGCGGCAGTCGGTGGACGACGACGTTGAGGTAACTGCCGACGACCAGACCGCCCAGGGCCACCGGAATCAGGAAAGGCAACGGCACCGACGAATTGTACGGGAAGTGCTCGCCGGCCGCCCCTAGTCGAGCTCTGGCTGGGCCTCGCAGGCCCCGAGGCGCCGGAGCTCGACTTCCTTGCCGAGAGCGCGATCGAGACTCCGCAAAGCCGCCGCAGGATCGGTCACTGAGGCGCTCAACCGGAGCTCTACTTCGGCGGCGGCGCGAGGCGGTATGACGTTGATCGCCAGGGCGCCGGCTAGCGCCACGATGCGCCCGCCGTGGATGCCTTCCGCCGCCTCGACCCACTGTGGCAGTCGGTCGAGGGCCCGGATCAGACGATGAGGCGCCGCATGGCGCAGCACCGTGGCGCCGTGGGCGCTCGGACCCACCGCGGAGATTTCCACCAACAGGCACTCGGTCGCCGGCGGCGCGGTGGGCGTGAGAGCGAGGAGTAGGGCGACGAGCCTTGGCATGACACTGGGAGTCTAGTGTAGTGCGGGCAAGTAGTGCGGGCAGAAAAATGGCGGCGTCGCGTTGGCGACACCGCCGAGGGTAGGTCCTACGGAAATGACGGGATGCTTGTCGAGCTCGGCCCTTAGTTGCCGCTGATGACCTGGGCGCCCGCCGGGTAGTGGACGAAGAATCCGTCCGCCCAGACGATGTCCTGGTCGTAGTCAGTGGCGATGAAGGGGCCGAGCAAGTAGGTGTTGCCCGAGGTCGCGTCGTCACGGCCCGGGCTGCGGATACCGATGACCTGGCCGGCGAGCAGTTGCGTGCCAAGTCGGTACTCGAAGTTGTTACCCCAGCCGTCGAATTCGGGAACGGTCTGGATGTAGAAGAAAGTGGAGCCCGGGAACAACGTGCTTTG
>JAPUJD010000276.1 GCA_027296385.1 Acidobacteriota bacterium
GCTCTGCTCGAGCTCGACGGCGGCACGATCGGGTCCCAAGACGCTGACATCGAGGTCGCTGAGCGTGACCTCGATGAAGGACGGGCTGCTGACGAGTACTTGTTGCCGGGCAACCCATGAACTGTGGTCGAGGCCGCTCGCCGGCTCGAAGTCCAACGCGTAGGCAGCCAGATAGCCGGTGACGTCCTGACGGGACCAGGCCGCGGCCCAGTGCCGTACAGCCGCGATCGCCTCGAGCCCGACCCTGGCGTCGGGGCGCGCCGCCGGCAGGGACGGGAAGAGCGGAGCTTCCACCTCGACCAGGCCCGTCTGCCCGCCGGCCGGCGTCGGAGCTGACGTTCGGTCGCTGGCATCAGCCTGGGGCGACGGCCCTGCAGCGCCTCCGAGAGACTCACTCAGCGGGACCTGCCAGACGACGATCGGCTGCGAGCGCGAGGCCCCCTGCTCGCCGCCGGCCTCGTGCTCCACGGCGCTTGCCGCAGAGCTGCGCCGAAGCGCCGCGAGCTCCTCCTCGAGCTGCCGCACTCGCAACAGGGCAACGTCGCGGGCAAGCTCGGCGTCGAACACGGCGCGGGCCAGATCCGCTTGGCGTCCAGGCTGCCGGATGGCGCCGGCAGCGCCGCCGACGTAGTCGGAATGGACCCAGCCTTCGCTGTCGCCCACGCGAACCCTGAGCCACGAGCCCTGGCGGCTGAGGACCTCGAGCTCCTGACCCAAGGGCAGGAGCTCGATGCGGGCACTCGCGGTGGACGGCTCTTGTCGCAAGTTGAGACGAGAGGTCGTGCGAACCGTCTCGGCCCCCAGGGGCATCAACAGGGCCAGGAAGATGGCGCCGGCATAGAGCGAGATTCGTAACCGCAAGACCCTGACCCCCAGGAAGGCCCACCTCGAGACCGCGCCCGCTCGTGCAGGTTGACAGCGCAGGCGGCCGCACTCTGTGGGCGCGCAGTGTAGCACTGCACGGTAAGTGCTCCCCCGCCCACAGCTTCTCTGTGCGTTCCGTTTGCTCGTCGCGAGCCGCCTCGTTATTCTCTTGCTCCCGCAGGTCGCAATTCGGGAATCCGACAATGAAGCTAGAACAAAGAATCCGACACGCCCGGGGAGACGCTCCGGTGGATCTCCTGCTCGAAAACGCCCGGGTGGTCAACGTGCTCTCGCACGAGATCGTAGAGACCGACGTGGCCATCGCGGGCTCCTGGATCGTCGGCCTAGGAGACTACGAGGCAACCGAGACCCTCGACGTCGGGGGAGCCTTCGTCGCGCCCGGGTTGATCGACGCCCACGTTCACGTCGAGAGCGCCATGGTCCCGCCATCGGAGTTCGGCCGTGCCGTCGTGCCCATGGGAACGACGACGGTGGTGACCGACCCGCACGAGATCGCCAACGTGCACGGGGTCGACGGCATCGACTTCATGCTCGAGAGCGCCAAGGACGGCGTGCTTTCGATGTTCGTCATGGCTTCGTCGTGCGTGCCCGCCACCGCGATGGAGACCAACGGCGCCACGCTCGAGGGCGACGAGTTGGCAAAGCTACTCCACAACCCCTGGGTCCTGGGCCTGGCCGAGGTGATGAACTTCCCCGGTGTCGTCTCCGGTGAGCCGGGCGTGCTGGCCAAGCTCGAGGCGTTCAAGGACCTCGTGGTCGACGGCCACGCCCCCGGGCTCACCGGACGCGAGCTCAACGCCTACGTCGCCGCCGGCGTCGAGTCGGATCACGAGTGCACGACGGTCGAAGAGGCGCGCGAGAAGCTGCGTCTGGGCCTGACCATCCTCATCCGCGAGGCGACCAACGCCCGCAATCTCGCGGCCCTGTTGCCGCTCATCACTCCCGAGACCCGCCATCGCATCTGCCTGTGCACTGACGACCGGACACCGGCTCACCTGCTCGACGAGGGTCACATCGACGACATGGTGCGCACCACCATCGCCGCCGGTGTCGATCCGATCACGGCCATTCGGTTGGCGACCTACAACCCGGCGCAGTACTTTCGCCTGTGGGACCGCGGCACGGTGACTCCCGGCAAGCGGGCTGACCTCATCGTGTACGAAGAGTTGGCGGCGCCGCGGCCGCATCTCGTCCTGCGCGGCGGGCGCCTCGTGGCGCGGGAAGGTCGGATCCTCGAGGGCGTCTCGCAGGCCACCGCCGGCAAGCTGCCTCACTCGATCCATGTCGATTGGCCGGCGCTGGATTTCAGCATCCGCGCCGCCGGGACGAGTGCCCGCGTCATCGGCGCCATCCCCGATCAGCTGGTCACCGAGCACTTGATCGAACGGGTCAAGATAGAAGGTGGGTTCGCGGTGGCCGACGGGAGCCGCGATAGCCTCAAGATGGCAGTGATCGAGCGTCACCACGCCAGCGGCGCGATGGGCCTCGGCTTCATTCGCGGCATCGGCCTGCAACGCGGCGCCCTGGCCTCCTCGGTGGCCCACGACCACCACAACATCGTCGTCATCGGCGCCGACGACCCGTCGATGGAAACCGCCGCCCGGCGCATCGCCGAGCTCGGCGGTGGTCTCGTGGTCAGCAACGGCGAGCAAGTGCTCGCCGAAGTGCCATTGCCGCTGGCCGGCCTGATGAGCGATCAGCCAGTGGAGACGGTGCGCCAAGCACTCGACCACGCCATCGCCGAAGCCCACGAGCTCGGCGCCACCCTCGACGACCCTTTCATGGCGATGAGCTTCATGGCCCTCGAAGTGATCCCGTCCTTGAAGCTCACCGATCAGGGCCTGGTCGACGTCGACAAGTTCGAGATCGTGCCGCTCTGGGTCTGAAGCGCCGGGTCCCACCTGACTGCCGAGGCACCCGCGCCTCGGCCTGACGCCCTCGGCGACCTATTCGGTCGGAGCCCACACCCACTCGCCGCGGGTATCGATGTAGCCCCACGCCCTGCGGTCTTCGGTGACTACGGCGAGGCCGCCATGAAACGGCTCGGCGCCCATGAAACGGAGCGGGATAGCGAGCTCGCCCGCGGCACTGACGTAGCCCCATAGACCGTCTTCCTGAACCGGTGCAAGGCCGTCAGAGAACGGTTCGGCGCGATCGAAACGGGGTGCCACGACCTGGTTGCCCTGGTGGTCGATATAGCCCCATCGTGCGCCGACTCGCACGGCGGCGTAGCCGTCGGAGAAGGAATAGGCCCAGTAGTAGCCCGGGGACAGAGCAAAGGTGCCATCGGTGTGCACGAAGCCCCAGGTCTGGTCCTGCGTCTGCACGGCGACGACGTTCTCGGAGAACGAGTAGGCTTCCAGGAAGGCAGGCTCGATCGCCCAGGCACCCGTTTGATCGACGAACCCCAACAGGCCGCCCTCATCCTCCCTGGCGGCAGCCAGGCCCTCCGAGAAGTTGCGGGTAAAGGCGAAGCGCGGTTGGATCGCGGTGTCGCCGTCAGCGTCGACCCAGCCCCAGAGCCCGTGGAGGCGAACGGCGGCGAGTCCCTCGGCGAAGCTGCGGGCGGCATCGAAGCGGGCCTCTACGGCGAGCTCGCCGGTGGAATCGATGTAGCCCGCTCGGCCGTCGGCGGCTACGGGAGCGCGGTCGTCGACGAAATTGCCGGCTTCGTCGTACTTCGGCTCGATACGGAACTGTCCCTGGCGGTCGACGTATCCCCACCGGCCGCCGGTCCGGGCAGCGATCAGCTCGCCATCCGTCTCGCCGACAAACTCGAAGGTCGGCTCTACCACGACCTGACCGTTCTGATCGATCAGGCCAACCAGGACGTTCTGGCGGAACGGGAAGAGACCGAGGGGACGTTCAGGAAGGGGTCCCCCTGCCGGTGCGCACGCAGCGACAAGCACTAGAACAATGATCGGCCTGAGCGGCCTTCGATGGCGCATCTCGACTCCTCCGACTGAGATTCTACGTCCTGCCGCTCTGCCGCGACGGCTGCTCAGACGAGACTTCACGCCTCGAGGACCCCGCCAGAGAAAATGGTGGCATCCCCCCTCCGAGGGTGCCGCACGCGAAGCCAGTCGCCACTATCTCGACATCGAGGACTGACCAACCCGTGTCTGTATCCTAATGCCGTGGCTCCCATGGTCTCGCTGCTCAGCCTCTACCTCTTCGCCGCCGTGCTGCTGCTACTGGCGG
>JAPUJD010000277.1 GCA_027296385.1 Acidobacteriota bacterium
CTCCCCTGATCGCCGCGCGGCGGTTGCGAGCCCGGCCCGAGCGCACGCCCTGGCCACTCTACGTCAGCCGCGACGACAGCGAGGCCCTGGTCATCTCCGGAGTCGGACGTGCGTCGGCGGCGGCGGCCAGCGGCTGGGTGCAGGGGGCCTTGGGCCCCCCGGCTCACGCCGGTTGGCTCAATGTCGGCATCGCCGGCCATGCCGAGGGTCCGGTCGGGCGTCTGGTGCTGGGTCACCGGATCGTCGAGGTGGCGACGGGCAGGGCTTGGTATCCGCCACCGTTACCAGGCGTCGATCTGGCCAGCGAGACGGTTTTCACGGTCGACACGCCTGAGCTCGAGTACCCCGAGGCCGGGACCTACGACATGGAGGCCAGCGGCTTTCTCGCGGCGACCGATCGTTGGGGTAGCCTCGAGCTGGCGCAGGTGGTCAAGATCGTCTCCGACACGCGCGATGCGCCACCGAGCGAGCTCGATGGCGAGCGTATCCGGGGACTCGTCGAGAGCCGGATGGACGAGATTGGCGTCGTGGCCGGTGCGCTCACGGCAGTGGGCGAGGAGGTCGCAGAGCGCACCGCGCCGCCTCGGGGCTATGAAGAGTTGAGCGCGCGGTGGCGCTTCACGGCGACTCGACGGCGGCAGCTGCGGCGGCTACTCGAACGCTACTGGGCGCTGGCCGGGCCGGACGGTGAGCTCGGCGAGATCGACGCGGTCGATGCGCGCCAGGGTTTGCGAGTGCTCACGCGACGGGTGGACGAGCTCAGTCTGGAGAGCTGATGCCTGCGACCCCGAGGTACATTTACGTCGAGAGTGCGGTTGCCGACCACCCGCGCGCGCGCCGGATGATCGAGCGTCTACCGCGGGCCCGGGTCGTGCCGTGCCGGCGCTACGGCGAGATCTTCAACCGACGGGCCCAGGACTTCCGGCTGCAGAAGCGTCACCCGGCCTGGATCCTGGCCGAGAAGACCGCCGGCTGGGTGCTGCCGGCACCTGAGGAGTACGGGCTCGGAGGGGACGAGAACTATTACTTCTCCCACATGCTGAACTGCTTCTACGACTGTGGTTACTGCTTCCTCCAGGGCATGTTCCGCTCGGCGCACTACCTGTGCTTCGTCAACTACGAGGACTTCATGACGGCGATCGACCAGCGGTTGGAGGAGAGCTCCGCCGAGCGCCTCTGGTTCTTCTCCGGCTACGACTGCGACAGCCTCGCTGCCGAGGAGGTGACGGGTTTCGCTACGGCCTTCCTGCCTTTCTTCGCCGCGCGCCCGCGGGCGTGGCTGGAGCTGCGCACCAAGAGCGTCCAGATCGAAGCCCTGCTCGCCAGCGAACCGTACGAGAACTGCGTCGTCGCCTTCAGCTTCACTCCGGCGGAAGTCCATGCCGACCTCGAGCGTGGCGTGCCCGGCGTCGAGCGGCGCCTGCGGGCCATGGTGCGCCTGCGGGAGCGCGGCTGGCAGATCGGGCTGCGCTTCGATCCGCTGATCTGGAGCCGCGACTACCGCCAGCGCTACGAACGTCTGTGCGAGCAGGTCTTCGACCAGCTCGAGGGCACGGAGGTGCATTCGGTCAGCCTCGGCAGCTTTCGGCTGCCCAAGGCCTTCTACTCTCGCATGACGCGGATGCTGCCGGGCGACCGGCTGCTCGCCGGGCCCTTGACCGAGACCGACGGCCTCGTCGGCTACCGGCCCGAGCTCGAAGCCGAGATGCTCGAGGCGGTCGGCGAGCTACTGCTCGCCCGGGTGCCGGGCTCACGGCTCCATCTCTGTCAGCCGGTGGAAAGCCAGGTTTCTGCTATAACTTCTGGAAAGTGAGCCGAAAGTACAAGCAGAGTGGGTATCAGGACGAGGGCTCGTCCGGCGCCCGCCGGAAGCCCTCCGGTCCGCGGGAGCGTCCGGAAGGGCCGCGGGGCCGCGGCCTCGGCGCTCCCACCGCCTCGGTCTTTCTCTGCCGGCTCTGCGGCGAGCACCAAGCCGGTGAGCCGGTCTCGGCTGACAGTGTCTGCGCCGGTTGTGGCGCCGATCTGCGCACGTGCACGCACTGTGCCCATTTCGACACCTCGGCGCCGTTCGAGTGTCGAGAAGACATCCCGCAGCGGATCTCGAAGAAGGCTGCACGTAACGACTGTGATTTGTTCAGAATGAAGCTCACACAGGAGTTCGCGCGCGAGGTCGAAACCGCGAGCGACGCCAAGACCGCATTCGACGACCTGTTTGATTTCTGAGGTGGAGACTGCTCGACCCTGAGGGATAGACCATGGAAACAGTGAACGCTTTCGTCTCGCGCGCCAGCGACTTCGTCTGGGGGCCGTACCTCTTGATTCCCCTGCTGCTGTCCACCGGCTTCTACCTCACGCTGCGCCTCAAGGGCCTTCAGTTCACCCAGCTCTGGCATTCGCTGTGGCTGGCGCTGGTGGTTCGCAAGGAGCCGGGTGGAGCGGGCGATATCTCGCATTTCCAGGCCCTGATGACGGCTCTGGCGGCGACCGTGGGCACCGGCAACATCGTCGGCGTGGCGACGGCTATCGCGCTCGGTGGTCCCGGCGCCTTGTTCTGGATGTGGATGACGGGCCTGGTGGGCATGGCGACCAAGTACGCGGAGGCGCTCCTGTCGGTGCGCTATCGGGTGCCGGATGGGCGCGGCGGACAGGCCGGCGGGCCGATGTACTACCTGACCAACGGGATCCCGGGTGTCGGTCGAGTGCTCGGCCTGCTCTTCGCCTTCTTCGCCGCCGTCGCCGCCTTCGGTATCGGCAACATGGTGCAGTCCAACTCGGTAGCCGACGCGTTGCGAGGGGCGTTCAACGTGCCGACTTGGATCAGCGGCTTGGTGATGGCGGCGGCGGCCGCCGCCGTGATTCTCGGCGGCATCCGCTCGATCGGTCGCTTCAGCGGTGTCTTCGTACCGGTGATGATCGCGGCCTACATGATCGGTTCCGGCATCATCCTGGTCCGCTACGCCGCCGAGATCCCGGCGGCTTTCGGCCTGATCTTCAAGGGTGCCTTCTCGGGCACGGCGGCGACCGGAGGATTCACCGGCGCGATCCTCGCCCAGGCGATCCGGTTCGGCGTGGCGCGGGGAATCTTCTCCAACGAGTCCGGTCTCGGGTCGGCGGGTATCGCCGCCGCAGCGGCCAAGACCGTCGAGCCGGCCCGGCAGGCGCTGGTGTCGATGACCCAGACCTTCATCGACACCCTCGTCGTGTGCACGTTCACCGGCCTCACCCTCATCGTCACCGGCGCCTGGCAGTCCGGCCTCAACGGAGCGCCGATGACGCAGCTGGCCTTCACCGAAGGCCTCGGCAGCGAGGTTGGCTCGTGGATCGTGACCATCGCCCTGGCCATGTTCGCCTTCTCGACCATCCTCGGCTGGAGCTACTACGGCGAGAAGAGCGTCGAGTTCTTGTTCACCTACCGCAGCGTGCCGATCTACCGCGTCCTCTTCCTCGTCGCGGTCTTCTTCGGTGCCGTGCGCAGTCTGGATTTTGTCTGGTCGGTATCAGATGTGATGAACGGATTGATGGCTCTACCGAACCTCGTAGGGCTGCTCCTGCTCTCGGGCGTGGTCGCGCGCGAGACCCGGGACTACCTGCAGGCCAAGCGCTATCGCTAGCGGAGTTCGCGGCTGCGGCGCTGTGGTAGCTTCCCGCCCATGAGGGAACCACTGGTCGGTGTGGTCATGGGCTCGCGCTCCGACTGGGGAACCATGCGGCACGCCGTCGATACACTCGAGAGACTGGGCGTGCCGCACGACGTGCGCACCTTGTCGGCGCACCGCACGCCGGAGGCGCTCTACCAGTGGGTCGAGCAGTGCGAGGAGGCCGGCGTCAAGGTCTTCATCGCCGCCGCCGGCGGCGCGGCCCACCTGGCCGGCGTCGTTGCCTCGAAGACGCTGCGGCCGGTGCTCGGCGTGCCGATGGAGTCGAAGCTCTCGGGCCTCGATTCGTTGCTCTCGACGGTGCAGATGCCGGCGGGCATTCCGGTGCCGACCCTGGCCGTTGGCAAGGCGGGAGCGATCAACGCGGCCTTGGCAGCCGCCCAGATCCTCGGGCTCGAATCACCCGCGGTCGCTGCGGCCGTGGCGGCAGATCGCAAGGCGCGGGCCGACAAGGTGCTGGCCGATCCCGACCCTCGGTTGCCCGCGCCTTGACGGGCTTGGTCGACTAGGGGCGTGCCGCGGTCCGAGTCTCTACTTCGGTGACCCCATTCCCGGCTGGACGATCTCGTACCCCTCGTCTTGCTTGGCCTGACGGACGATCTCCCGCACGTCGGCGAGTAGCTGCTTGGCGTCGAAGAGCACGCCGTCCTTGATCGTGTAGCGCACCCCACCGACTCGGACCGCTTCGTTGTCCTCGTTGAGCTTGATCGCTCCGGTGCCGTAGAGCACCTTGAAGTTGGCCAATGGGTTCTCCTCGACGATGACCAGGTCGGCCAGCTTGCCGGGCTCGATCGAGCCCAGCTCGTCCTCGACGCCGAGGGCTTGCGCTCCCATCAGGGTGGCCGAGCGCAGGACCTCCAGTGGATGGAAACCGGCCTCCTGCAAGAGCTCGAGCTCGCCGATGTAGCCGAAGCCGTAGATCTTGTAGATGTAGCCCGCGTCGGAGCCGGTCGTCACCCGGCCGCCGCGGTTCTTGTACTCATTGACGAAGGTCATCCATAGGCGGAAGTTCTCCTTCCACTCGATCTCGTCGGCCGTCGTCCAGTAGAACCAGTAGGAGCCGTGCGCGTTGCGATCCGGCTTGAAGAACTCCCACAGGGAGGGCAGCGTGTACTCCTCGTGCCACTCGTCGCGGCGGGCGCGGGCGAGGTCGCGGCTGGCGGCGTAGATCGTGAACGTCGGGTCGAGGGTGAAGTCGAGCTCGAGGAGCTCGTCGAGGACTTCGTTCCAGTGCTGGCTATAGGGTTTGGCCGCTTGCTTCCACAGCCGCCCGGCTTCGCCGAAGCGATCTTGCTCGTTGTTGTAGTTGTAGTCGGCCGGATAGTCCTGGATCAAACGGTCCTCGAACAAGGCTTCGGGCAGGCCGTACCAGTGCTCCATGCTGGTCAGCCCCCAGCCCGCGCTGTCGAGCACGTTGACCCGGGTCACCGCGAGCTGCGCATGGTGGCAGGTCGTCTCGAGGTCATGCTCGTTCGCTTCGCGGATGGCGGCCTCCATGATGTCGGGACGGTAGCCGAAGAACTTGATGCCGTCGGCGCCCTGGGCCGCGATGTCGCGGACCCACTCCCGGGCCTGCTCCGGCGCGGTGAAGGGGCCGTCGTGGCCCTGGCCGAAAGCGGGGTAGGCGAAGATTCGCGGCGCCGTGATTTCGTTGGCGGCGCTCTTGGCCTTGTGCTCGAGGCACCAATCGAGGCCGTTGCCGCACGAAGGGTCGCGGATGGTGGTGATGCCGTGGCCGAGCCAGAGCTTGAAGACGTACTCCGCCGGCGTGCCCTGATGGACCCCGCCCATGTGCCCGTGCATGTCGATGAAACCAGGCAGCACGTACATGCCGGAGACGTTGAGCTCGCGGTCGCCTTCCTCCGACTCGGGACGGCGTTCCGGGTCGATGGGGATGCCCGGGGCCCCGATGTTGTGTATCCGCGAGATGCGGTTGTTCTCGATGACAATGTCCACCGGACCACGCGCCGGAGCCCCGGTGCCGTCGATCAGCGTCCCTCCGCGCAGGATCAGACGGGTGAACGGGCCCTCTCCCTCGTCCCGGGCTGGAGCCGGGGTGATGGACTTCTGCTCCTCGTCCTGAGCCGTCAGCGGCGGCACGCCCAGCAGGCAGAGCAGGGCAAGAGTCAGTTGGCACCGGTTGGGTCGCAAGCGCATTTGGGTTCCCTTTCTTCCGCGGTCAGCCGTGGCAGAACGCGATCAGGGCGGTCACTTCATACGGGCCGAGGGTCGTGCCCGGGGTTAGTGGCATGGAGCTCTTGGTGTCATAGCGCGAAAAATGGCGGCCTCATTGTGCCGACGGTGGAGGCGGAAGGCAACTCACGCGCTCCGCGGACCGGCACAGCCGCAGAGTCTTGCCGCCCCGGCGCCGGGTCGAGGTGGCGCGCTGCACCGCCGGATATCGAGATTCGGCCTGGGTTGACGGCTACAATGCACAGCCATGGCAGCCTTCGCCGCACTCGTGTGCCTCGCGGCTTATGTGCTCGGATACCGGTTCTACTCGAAGTATCTCTCCGAGCGGGTTTTCTCGCTCGACGACGCCCGCGCGACGCCG
>JAPUJD010000278.1 GCA_027296385.1 Acidobacteriota bacterium
ACTGAGCCCGGGCAGCAGCCACACCTGACGGGCGGCGGCGTTCGTGGTGGACGCTGCGGTCAACATGGCGGTGTTGTCGAGGCTATGAGTCCACCCGGAGGACGGCAGGTGAGACTCCAGGCCGCTCCAGGCAACGAGGAAAGCGGCGCTGCTGGACATGTTAGGTTCCGATGCGAACCTCACCGAAGGCACAGCTGGCGAAAGCCAGCGCCGCAAGGCCGCGGGTCCTCGCTTCCTTCAGTTGGGCGCAAGAACCGCAGGATCCCAAGACCGCCGAGCTGCCGGAGGGTGGGCGGGCTTCACCATCCATGGATGAGGAGTATCGACGATGAATCTGGCGAGTTGTCGCGACCCTGAGGACGCAGGGACCAAGCGGGTACTGCTGTCGGTCGCTGTGTTCCTGCTGACGTTCAGCACCTTAGACGACCCAGCCTCTTCTGGAGGCACCGTCTGAGGTCTCACTCGTTTGGTGAAGGACGGGTGATGCACTCGGCTCCCACGATCCCGCTGATCTCGTCGATCGTCGGCTCGGCAAAATCTGGACTCTGGCTCCCCATGCCGTGAATAACTGCCACCGCTAGGTCCGCCATCGAAACCCTCCTTTCCTCAATCGACTGCGCTCAATGAGGCAGACCCTGCGGGCCGTTTTCCCGATCGTCGGGACCGCTTCCGGGGAGAACAGCGAAGCTGAGGCTGTGCCCAGCCTTGTCTGACTGAAGTGTGAAGCGACCCTGAGAATATCGCACACACTTGCCCTTCGAGCCTGCCCTTGGGGCTCCATGCGGAGGTTCGCGACTCAGCCCGGACCGGGCCATCGGGCACCTCAGCGGGGTGGGTTGCACGCGGGAGGCGGAGATCCTGCGATTCTCGCGTCAGTCGATGTATCCCAAGGCCCGCAGGTCGTCGAGAATCTCCTCGTCGACGGTCGAGGCCAGGGTCTCGCCCTCACCTATCACGCCCCAGGAGGGGATCGTCCGTAACGCGCGGCTCGAGCGGAACCGATCGCTGAAGAGCTCGAGCCATGCGCGGCCGGCGAAGTCCTCGGCCACGGGTAGACCCAAGCCGTAGAGCAGCGTCGGCGCGATGTCGTGAATGTGGATCCCGTCGAGCGTAGCCGCCGGGTCGACGTCCGGACCGGCAGCGAAGATGACGCCGTGGGTGTTTTTGCCGTGTGAGCCGGAGATGACGTTGACCTTCTGGATGGCGCGCCGCCAGCGCTCGTCGTCATGATAGAGATCCAGCGTCGCTCCATCGGGCAACACTTCGACCACGAAATCGGCGCCGGTCCGCCGCTCGCGCTCACCGGCGCCACGGACCAGGAAAGCCGGCTCGCCGCCGGCATACGCGACCTTCGCCAGCTCGTCGGCGAGGTGCTGCCGAATCTCCTCTTTCGCCGCATCAGCGACGTCGGGCGCGTAACGGATCCTCTTGCGCAGGCTGGACTTCGCCGAGGCGTAGGTGTAGAGCTCGGTGCCCTCCCAAGCGACCTTGCCGTCGGCTCGCCGTTGAAAGCCGAGGCGCACGAGGATCTGGTCGAAGTCGAGAAGGACGCGCACCTTCTCGCGCTCGAGGGCGAGAAAACCGTGGTCGGAGAGCACCATGACGTTCGTCTCGGGGCCCAGCTTCTCCACCAATCTGCCGATCGCAGCGTCGGTGGCCTCGTAGGTCTGAGGCACGATAGAACCGAGCTCCTCGACCGCTTCGGACTTGACGTCGTCGAATCTCTCGGGCTCGAAGTACTTCCAGTAGCGATGGCTCGCGATATCGACGCCGCGGAAGTAGACCATCACCAGGTCAAAGTCGACGTCGAGCAGCTGGCGGGCGGCGATCTGCGTCACGTGATCTCGCCACGCGGTGCTCAGGCGCTCATCGAAAAAATTCTCTTCGACGTGTGCCTGTTCTCGCCACCGGTCGAACCGCTCCTGCAGCTCGGGCGGGGACAGACGATCGCCGACCTTCATCGTGGCGCGATCGGAGACCACCACGCCGGCAATGCGCTCGGCCGGCCAGGTCGCCCACCAGCTCACGACCGCGGTGCGCCGACCGGCGCCGGTCAGCATGTTCCACAGAGCCGGCACCTTCCGCACCCGCGACGACACCGGCACGTCACCATCCGAGGTCGGCACGGCGAAGCCAGTGATGCCGTGCACCTCGGGAACGACGCCGGTGGCAACCGTCGTCCAGATGACCGGCGAGACGCCGTAGGAGGTGCGCAGCACCCCGGCCACGCCTCGCTCGGCGAGCGCCCGCAAGTGCGGCAGGTTACCCTCCTGCCAGAGGCCGTTGATGACGCCCCAGTCGGCGCCGTCGATGCCGACCACCAGCCATCTGGGACCCGACTCGCCGCCTTCCTCGGCGGCGCCGCAGCCCATCAGCACGCCCAGCAGGACTAGCGCCGCCACCGCGCCAGCTCGCTTGGGCCGCGAGATCGCCCCGCGGCTACGCGCTTCACACGTCATCGCGCTCTAGCCGGAGCGAGCCTATCAATCGACGACGTTGTCCCAGGCGGTCGTGTCGACTCTCTTCTGGCGCTGCTTGCCCCCCTAGAATCGATATCCGACTCCCACCGTCAAGTGTCGCGTCGACAGGTCGGCCGCGCTCGTACCACCCGGCACCGAGCCGTCAACGGTGGTACGGGTCCACTTGCCCTCGACGAAGAGGTCCCAGCGCCCGGAAACCGGCCACAGCGCTCCGCCAAAGACCTGGCCTCCGATCCGGCCCATCTCGTAGTGGCCGTCTCCGCCTATGCCCTCGATTGTCGCCCTGGTGTAGGGGACGGTCGGCCCCAGTCCGGAGCCGACGTACACCTCGAGCCGACCGCCCATCAGGTCGTCTCGTCGGTAGGCGGCGTTGACCAGGATCATGTTGACGCCGTTCGAGACGTCGTACTGTTGCACGACCGAGTTCATCGGGAACCGGTCGGCGAGGCGGATGCCGCGGAAGCTGCCCTCGACGTCGTAGGTACGCTCAGTCTCGGCGAAGATCTTGAAGTGGAGGAACTCCAACGACACCGCCAGCCGCGGCCGGGCGTCGGTCCAGCGAGTCCAGCGCACGGCCATGTAGGGCGCTGAGACGAGCGCGAGCGACTTGTCGTCGAACGCGACATCGCGGAAGACGAGCGAAGTACCGCGCTCCGGTTGCCGGATGTCGAGATCCGCGTCCGCTGTCAGACCGACACCGGTAGATACCGACAGTCGATGGGTCACTTCCCCACGTGCGCTTGCGACCACGCCGAGCGACGCCAGCAGCGCCACCGATACGGCCCGTAAAGTGCGGGACGAGGTGTCGCAGATCATCGAAACGACCGCGCGGGCTCGGGGATGAAGCGCAGTGTCGCGACGCGCACCCTCGTTGCCGGCGGGAGCGCGAAGAGCGGCACCGCGGCAATCACGAGGATCCAGCTCAGTCGGGTGATCCTGCTGGTGCTCATGGGCCCGCTCCTGGACTCTGAAATGAGGAAGCGATCGTAGCATGTGGCGAACCTAGCCGGGTCGGGAGGCGGTGCCGCCTGACGAGGGAGGACTCGCCGGTTTCGCCTGGCCCACGACCTATGGCACGATTGCAGTGATCGAGGGTGGAAATGGGTTCGAGGTGGGTACAGGTTACCGTCGCTGCGAGCCTCGCTCTCGTACCGAGCCTGCTTCGAGCCGAGATCGACGCCGACAACTTCAGCGCAATAGTGACTCTCACCTCCGACTACGTGTATCGCGGCGTCTCGCAGAGCCGCGGGGATCCCGCGATCCAAGGCGGTTTCGACTTCGAGCACGAGATCGGTCTCTTCGCCGGCGTCTGGGCATCGAGCGTCCAGTTTCGCGCCAGCCCCCAGCGCGACAGCCCACGAGATCTCGAGCTCGACTACTACCTCGGCTATCGCCTCGACCTGGGCAAGGACTGGGCTGGAGACGTCACCGTGACTCGCTACACCTACCCGGGCTCGGATCCGGCCTTTCACTACGACTACGGCGAGATCGACCTGTCCGTCAAGTTCAGAGACGTTCTCGCCACCAGCATCAGCTATTCTGAGGATGTCTTTGGTTTTGGGGCAGATGGAATCGCCTACGAGCTCACCGGTCGTTATCCGATCCTGGCCAACCTCGAAGCCTCTGCCGGTTTGGGTCTCTACGATCTCGAGGATCTCCTCGGCGAGAGCTACACCTACTGGAACCTCGGTCTCTCGAGGTTCCTGGGTCGATTCACGTTCACCGCGAGCTATATCGATACGGACAGCCGTGCGGCGACGATCTGGGGTCGCGAGCGCAGCGATGGTCGCCTTGCTGTCGGTGTCTCGGCGGCGATCCAATGACATCTGCAACCGCTCGCGTGAACCCGATGATCCGATCCGAGAACATACCTTAGATGGAGACTCGGGCCGCCGAGTCGTCTTCTCGGATCCGAGTGAGCTAACGAATCCATGACCCGCCAGAATCGCCAATTCCTGATCGCCTTCGCGCTCGTCGTCGCCCCCGCGTGGGCCGCCGTCTTCGGCCAGGAGCCAAGCCCGGTCGGGTCTCGGCAATCGTCGGTGTCAGCCAACGACCGCCAGGTCCTGGTGACCTTCTCTCAGCAAGCGTCGCGAAGGCTCCGGCGCGCCGGCTCGACGCCCAGAGCCTACGGCGGACGAACGACCTACAAGACTTCGCCTCGGGTCAAGCGGGTCGCGGCGAGGCTCGCCAAGACCTACGGCCTGCGCCGCGTCGACGAGTGGCCCATTCAGGCGCTCGGAGTGCACTGTGTGGTCTACGAGCTGCCTCGAGACCTTCCGTCGCGCGATCTCCTGGAGCTGCTCGCTCGCGACCCGAGAGTCGAAAGCGCCCAAGAGATGCAGATCTTCAGGGTCCTGGCGCGGGGCTACAACGATCCCTACCTCGATCTTCAGCACGGCATCCGATCGATGCAGATCGAGCGCGCGCACCTCTGGGCACGCGGTCGCGGCGTCAAAGTGGCCGTCATCGACACCGGAGTCGACGTCAATCATCCCGAGCTCCAGGACCGCATCGAGACCGCGAAGAACTTCGTCGACGAGAACCCGCAGGCCTTCACCAGCGATGTGCACGGCACCGCGGTCGTCGGCGTCATCGCGGCGGCTGCCGACAACGGCATCGGTATCGTCGGTGTGGCGCCTGCGGTGGAGATTCTGGCTCTCAAGGCATGTTGGCAAGAGCAGACCGGATCCGCTTCGGCGATCTGCAACAGCTTCACACTGGCCAAGGCGATCAGCTTCGCGATCAGCCGCGATCCCGACGTGCTCAATCTCAGTCTCGCCGGCCCGCCGGACCCCCTCCTTTCGCGGTTGCTCTCGCGAGCCATCGACAGGGGGATCGTGGTGATCAGCGCCGCCGACCCGGATCTCGGTCGACGGCCCGGTTTTCCTTCGGCCGTCGACCGTGTCATCACGGTCTCGGCTGCAGGAACCGGTGATCCGAGGGCCTCGAGTTCAGTCGCGGCGGTCCACGCTCTCATCGCCCCGGGGAAGGAAATCTTCACCACCACTCCTCATGGCACGTACGGCTTCCTCTCGGGCAGCTCGCTGGCCGCTGCTCACGTCTCGGGCCTCGCTGCCCTGTTGCTCGAGCGGGCCAAGGGGCTCTCCGCCGACAGGATCCTGGCCCTCCTTCGCGGCACCGGCAGCAACGGACTCAACGCCTGCGCCGCCCTGACCCGCCTCCTGCACTCGGGAACTTGTCCGGCGGCGGCGGTGACCTCGTCTGGCGGGTAGGCGCGCCTCGCAGCAACCGTGACAATGCCGAGACCCTCTTGGCCGTGCCGAGTGCCCGAGGGGAGCTCCGGCGTGAACCTTCTTGGCGCTGGAGGCTACCTATCCCCAGTAGCTACGTTCGAACTCGATGGAGAACCCCATGCCCGTCAAACATCTCCGATACGCAGTCGCCGGTCTCGTCGCCCTGGTGGTGGCCGGCTGTGGCGGCGGCGGTGGTGGCGGTAACTCACCGACTGCACCTCCTCCTCCGCAGCCGCCACCGCCGCCGACAATGGCTACGACCTTCTCGCAGTTCCAGGCCCAAATCTTCACGCCGAGCTGTGGCATCGTCAGTTGCCACAACACCGGGACCGCTCAAGCGGGACTCGTGCTGGAGGCGGGACAGAGCTACGGCAATCTGGTCAATGTTGCGTCCACCCAACAGCCCGGCCTCAATCGTGTGACACCCAACCAGCCCGAGCAAAGCTACCTGATCAAGAAACTGCGGGGCGATCCGGACATCACCGGCGAGCGCATGCCCCGCGGCGGTCCCTTCCTGAACCAAGCGGACATCGACGCCATGATCGCCTGGATCAATAACGGAGCGCCGGACAACTAGTGACTCGTCCGGCAAGTTCCCGCCTCGGCGCGACCCTACACTGAACCGCCGCGCTCCGGTAGGGTACTCAGCAGACGGAGGAAAGTGACGCCTGCGCCCGGACACCCCGTACTGTGAAACGAGGAGATTCAACGCTCTTGGCCGCAACGGCAGCCGGCGATCGGCGAGCCTTCGACGAGCTCTACTTGCGCCATCACCGCAGCGTGTTCGGCCTCATCTACAGGATGACCGGCCGTCACGAGGTGGCCGAAGAGCTCGTCAACGACGTGATGCTCGTAGTGTGGCAGAAGGCGTGCACCTTTGCCGGTCGATCACGCGTCTCGACCTGGATCATGGGCGTGGCCTACAACAAGGCGCTGAAGGCGATTCGGCAGTTGAGCCGCAGGCCAACCCTCGTGGAAGTCGAGCCACAGATGGCCGTCGACCCCGAGGGGCCAGAGACCGACTTGTCGAGGCGCGAGCGCCGGGAGCGAATCCGCGAAGCGATGACGGGACTCTCAGCCGAGCACCGAGCCGCGATCGAACTGACCTACTACCACGGATACTCCTACAGGGAGATTGCCCTGATCGTCGGGTGTCCGGAGAACACCGTCAAGACGCGCATGTTCAACGCTCGACGGCGACTGCGCTCGCTACTGAGCCAACCAAGCGAAGAGCCTACCGAGCAACGAGGAAAGAGTTGGTCGCGATGAAGAAATCACATGAGCGAGTCGCCGAGCTTCTGCCCTGGATGGTGAACGCAACTCTCGACAACTCCGAGGATGCAGAGGTCCGGGAACACGTCTCCGACTGCGTGACCTGCCGGGATCACCTCGAGCTTCTCGCGGAGCTGTACGCAGCTGTTCAAGAAGGGCCGAGTGCCGAGGTCGACTCCTTCGAGGCGCTCGACACCATGCGCCTGCGCCTGGAGCATGACGGTGCCGCCGAGTCGGGCAGAGCGAGGCCCCGGCCACCTTCTCGACTGGTGCGCTGGGTACTCTTTGCTCAAGCAGCGGCGCTCGTCTTCGCCCTGGGGCTGATCTTCTTCCAGCGGGCCAACCCGCAACTACCGCCGACGTCGTTCCGCACTCTGGCCGACACCTCTCCCGCCACGGCGGCCACCGACCCGCAAGCCAGAGTACTGTTCTCAGAGGGCGCGACAGAGCGCCAGATTCGGGAGCTGCTGCATCAGATCGGTGGACGGATCGTCGACGGACCCTCCGAGATGGGCCTTTATACCGTCGAGCTGGAGACAGACGCTGGTGACTCGGCGACCGTCGTGAACCGCGTTGAAGCGCTGCGACACGACACGAATGTACGATTCGTCGAGCTCGTCAGCCGCGGCTCGCTTTCACCCAGCGGCGGTTGAACCAGCTACCGGCTGTCGGGCACACACTTTGCTGGAGGTATCAGGAATGTCCAGAGTCACCCTCGGTTGCCTGGTCTTGGTGTGGCTTGTAATCACACCGACACCGAGCTTTGGCCAGGTAGTGCTGGCCGGCACGGAGTCGCTCAGCTTCGATCGACCGGAGGCCTGGGCGATGAAGTACTTCGCCTCGCTGAGCCTGATGACCGGCATGGGCCCCGCGCTGAGCTCAGAGGCTGGGAGTATCGATCTCGGGATCGAGCTGGGATCGGTGCCGTCGCTCAGCCTCAGGGAGCGCACGGTCGGTTTCAACGGCACCAAGTCAGAGGACATCAACCGCACCCCGCTCTTCGGTCGACTGCGAGCAGCGTTTGGTCTGCCGGGCCAGTTCATCCTCGAGGCCAGCTACCTGCCACCGATCGACATCTCGGGTGTCGAGCCCGACCTTTTTGCGCTGGCGCTCGCCAGGCCGCTGACTCGCTCGTCGGCGTGGCGCACTGGAGTGCGTCTGACGATGCTGTACGGCTCCTACAGCGGCGATTTCACCTGCTCGGCCGACGAGATCGCGAACGGGCCCAACGAATTTCAATGTGAGCAGCCATCGCGGGATGAGATCACCCTTCGCTCCGCCGGCCTGGAGTTCCAGGTCGCCCGATCCGCTCGGGCAGGCAGCCGGCTGGAGCCCTACTTCGGTGTTGCGGTCCACCTCATGGACCTGGATTTTCAAGTGAAGGCCGAGTACCTCGGTCTGATCGACCAAAGCAGGCTGGTGACCGACGGCACGACTTTTTCGGCGTCTCTGGGCCTGGCCTATCGGACTCGCGGGGGCCTGCGCTGGGCAGGAGAGCTCTTCTACTCTCCGCTCGACGTCGTGCGGCCCCCCTCGACAACGACGGAAAACGACGCCCTCTTCAATGTCCGAGTGCTTCTGACCTACCGGCTGCGGTAGGCTTTCTGGCGATAAGCAGACGCCGCCCCGAGGAGACCCTGAGAATGCGTATGACACTGTGGACGCTAGTCACCCTTCTAGTTCTTCCCTCGCTGCTGAATGCCGCCTCAGTCGACCTTGTTGCCGATCGGGACAACACTCTCTACGAGAGAGCCGCCGGAGATCTCAGCAACGGCGCCGGCGATCACTTCTTCGCCGGGGTTACCGCCATGGACCTGATTCGGCGTGGCGTCCTGCGTTTCGACCTGAGCGTGATTCCGGCCGGCTCGACGATCTTCGACGCGACCCTGACCCTCAACATGTCACGCACAGTCGGCGGCTCTGCAGTGGTCTCGCTCCACAAGATCCAATCGGATTGGGGGGAGGGCAACTCCGATGCTCCGGGCGAGGAAGGCGGCGGCGCGCCGGCGTCCTCCGGCGACGCGACGTGGATCCACACCTTCTTCAGTGGCCAGACCTGGAACTCGGCCGGCGGCGATTTCTCGGGCTCGACCACTGACGCCACGACCGTGGGCAATGAGGGCACCTACACCTGGAGCTCGAGCAACTTGACGGCGGATGTGCAGCAGTGGTTCGCCAACCCGGGTCAGAACTTCGGCTGGCTGCTCAAGGGCGACGAGTCGCAAACGACCACCGCCAAGCGCTTCGACACCCGGGAAAATCCGAACGCTGGCAACCGGCCGGAGCTCGAAGTCGAGTTCACGCCACCGATACCGGTCGAGTTGCAAAGCTTCAGTGTCGACTAGCGCCGTAACAGGGCGTCGGCTCTGGCCGTCAGCTCTAGCCGAAGAAGGCGAGCAGCTGCCCTGAAACTCCGCGGTGGTCGGCCGTCGCCGGGTGAGGTCGCGCCTGCCGGGTCAGCGCCGCCAGCCTTGATAGGCTGACCGGCATGCTCGTCCGCGACGCTGCCTTGGTCGCTCTGCTGCTGCCGGTGTCCGCTGCCGCTGGCCAGGTACCGATCGAGTTGGTGTCGGCCCCTCTCGGCAGCGCCAAGGCGCGCACGGCCGGTATCGCGCTGGGCGACGTGGACGGCGACGGAGACCTGGACGCGGTGGTGGCCGACGGCCGGCATTGGCCCGAGCAGAACTGGGTATTGCTCAACAACGGTCAGGGTCGCTTCAACACAGTGCGTCGTCTCGGCGACGAGCTCGGTACCAGCTATGCCGTGCCGCTTGGCGACCTGGACGGGGACGGCGACCTGGACGCGGTGGTGGCCAACGACCGCATCCCCAACCAGGTGTTCTGGAACGACGGTACGGGTCGTTTCAGCGCCGGTCCGACCATCGGTCCGCCGCGCTCGAACTCGCGACACGCTTTCCTGGCGGACTTGAACGGAGACGGGACTCTGGATGTCATCGCCGCCAACCGCAGCGAGCCCAACACGCTGCACATGAATGACGGCCACGGTGGTTTCACGGCGGCGGGATCCGTGGGGGAGGACGACAGCGATACCATCGCGACCACGGCCGCCGATTTCGACGGCGACGGGGACATGGATGTGGCCCTGTGCAACCGGTCGACGCCGAGCGCGGTCTATCTCAACGACGGCGATGGTCGGTTTGGCGAGGGCACCATCATCGGGACTGACGAGGATCGCTCGGTCTCGGTGAGCGCGGGCGACGTGGATGGCGACGGCAAACTGGATCTGGTGTACGCCAACGGCGGCCAGTCCAACGCCCTCTACCTCGGCCGCGGCGACGGTACCTTTGACCACGCCATCCGTCTCGGTCCGGCCTCGGACCAGACCTTCTGCGTCGCCATCGCCGACTTTGATGGCGATGGCCGCAACGACCTGGTGTTCGGCAACACGGACACGGACAACGCCATCTATTTCAACCGTGGCGCCGATGGCTTCGAAGAACTGCGCTTCGGCGACCCTGCCCACGTCACCTATGCCGTTGCCGCCGGTGACGTGGACGGCGATGGTGTGCCCGAAATCCTGGTGGGCAACTCGGAGGGGCCGAACCTCGTCTACGACGTTCGGCGCCTGGAGAGGCGATAGCCG
>JAPUJD010000279.1 GCA_027296385.1 Acidobacteriota bacterium
TCGCCGCCGCCAGCCGCAGCATGCACCGCAGCCAGGACATGGGCCGAATGCAGATTCCCGACGGCGCCCGGACGTCACTGGTTTGGGTAGCCGGAGGCGTCGGAGCCATGGGGGAGGGTCTCTTCGACGGCATCGACACCCGTCTGTCCGCTATCGCCGATCTTCTTCCAACGCCCGGCCGGCGAGCCGAAGCGCGAGCTCGCCTCGAGCGGGTCGAGAGCGGAGTCGAGCGAGCCCGGGACGGCTTGTCGCCACGGGCCCTCGCCGAGGTTCTGCCCTACTTGATCTCTTTTCGCGATGAACTGATCCAGGTAGAGGCGCTGGCCGCATCCGAAGACGGCGCTTCGGCGCGAGCAGCGGCTGCCTTGGTCGCCGAGAAGAGGGGGCTCGTGGAGCAGGCCATCCTCGCTGCGGCCGGCGTCGCCATCGATGCACGAGCCGACCGCGAGCGCATCGTGCCCGGAGAGAACGTCGAGGTGACGTTGTCCGTCTGGAATTCGGGTGCTCGCCACGTGTCCTTGGTCAGCGCGGACATCGTCGGTCGCGATGGATGGGCTAGCGCTCCACTGTCGGGTCCATCGGATGCCGCGCCGATTGTGAGCGGCGAGCTCGCCGAGTGGACTCATGCTGCCACCCTCGATCCGGCGGCTCGCCCGACGCTTCCCTACTTCCTTACCCGAGGAGGCGACGGTGATCTCTACGACTGGAGTGACGCCGCAAGAGACAGCCTTACCTTGGCCTTCGCGCCGCCGCCACTGACAGTGGAGTTGGAGCTCGAGGTGGAAGGAGTCCAGGTACGGGCGCGAAGAGAGGTGGTCTACGCCTTCGCGGACCAGGCACGGGGCGAGGTGCGCCGGCCGCTGCAGGTGGTCCCGGCGCTCGAAATCGAGGCCTCGCCGCGGCTGGTGCTGAGGCCGACGGCGGCCGGTAGCCCGGCGGTGGTCGAGGTGAAACTGCGCTCCAACGCCTCCTCGGCCCTGACCGGGGTGGTCGAGATCGGTTTGCCGCAAGGCTGGCCTGCGGTCGCGCCGATACCTTTCGCCATCAAGGATGCGGGCGGTGGCGCCGCGGTCAAGGTGGAGCTCGAGATTCCACCGGGGATCGCTACCGGGCGCTACAGCCTGCCGCTTTCCGCCGTGTTGACTTCGGGCGAGCGCTTTGCCGGCTCTTTTCCGACCACCGAGTACGAGCATGTGCGGCCTCGTCCGCGGCCGCAGGACTCGGTGGTCGAGCTCGAGGTTCTGGACCTCGTGCTGCCTGCGGTCGGCCGCATCGCCTGGGTACGGGGTGCCTCCTCTGCAGTCAGCACCGCGCTGGCGGAGCTGGGCCTCATGATCGACGTGCTCGACGCTCGCGGGGTCGCCGAAGCGGACCTCGACGCGTACGGCGTCGTCGTCATCGGTAGCCGGGCCTACGAGACCGACGCCGCCCTCGGGCGGGTGAACGAGAAGCTCCTCGACTACGCGCGCGGCGGCGGCACGCTCATCGTGCAGTACCAGCAGTACCAGTTCTCGCGTGGAGGCTTCGCGCCCTACGCCTTCGAGATCGACCGTCCCCACGACCGCATCACCGACGAGACCGCCCCGGTGCGCCTGCTCGACCCCGCACACCCCGTATTCAACCATCCCAACCGGCTGACGGCGGCCGACTGGGAGGGCTGGGTGCAGGAGCGCGGGCTCTACTTCGGGGGCACCTGGGGCCCGGAGTTCACGCCGTTGCTCGGTCTCGAGGATCCGGACGAAGAGGAGAAGCTCGGGGGTCTGTTGATCGCGCCTCTGGGCACCGGCAACTACGTCTACACCGGCCTGTCCTTCTTCCGCCAGATTCCCGCCGGCGTACCCGGCGCCTTCCGCCTCCTGGCCAATCTCCTGGCCCTGGGAGAGCTCGAATGAAGTCTTACAGCTGGTCCTGGCTCGGTCTGTTGCTTCTCGTCAGTGCCTGCGACGACGGCAGAACGCCACTGGTGCTCTATTCACCTCACGGGCGCGATCTTCTGGTCCTGCTCGAGAGCGAGTACGAGCGCCGGCACCCGAGTGTCGACGTGCGCTGGCTCGACATGGGGTCGCAGGAGGTCTACGACCGCGTGCGCTCGGAGGCGGCCAATCCACAGGCCGACGTCTGGTTCGGCGGCCCCGACACGATCTTCGGCCAGGGTGCGGCCGACGGCTTGCTCGAGGCCTACCGGCCGAGCTGGGGTGGGTCGGTGCCGTCGGGCAGCCGCGACTCGGACGACCTCTACTTCGGCCTCTACCGCGCCGTGCCACTCTTGATCTACAACTCGGACGCCGTCGACGCCGACGAGGCACCCCACGATTGGGATGATCTGCTCGATCCCCGCTGGCAGGGCCAGATCGCCATTCGCGATCCGCTCGCCAGCGGCATCATGCGGACGGTCTTCGGCAAGGTGCTGGCGGATTCGGTCCTCGCGACGGGCGACGAGGCGGCCGGCTTCGAGTGGCTGCTGCGGCTCGACGCACAGACCAAGGGCTACGCCGCCAACCCGGCTCTTCTGTTCGAGAGAATTGTCCGCCAGGAGGCTTTGGTGTCGATCTGGGAGCTCACGGACATGCTCTTCCAGCGTCAACGCGGAGCCCCCTTCGGTTATCACTTCCCGAGCAGCGGCTCGCCGGTGATCGACGACTCGATAGGTCTCGTCGCCAATGCGAAACACCCCGAGGCCGCGAAGGCTTTCATCGACTGGGTTGGTTCCGAGGACGCGCTGCTGCTGGCGGCCGAGAAGGCTTTCCGGCTCCCCGCCCGCACGGATCTGGCGCGCGAGAGCCTACCTGGGTGGGCGATCGAGGCGCTCGACCAGATCGTCGTCGCCGAGGTCGACTGGACGCTCATCGCCGATCGCGGCACCGAGTGGATGGCGCGCTGGGATCGCGAAGTACGGGGTAGGGGCGAATGAGCTCGATCGGCGCCGCTCGCGCGCTCGAAGCTTAGTGCCTGGCGCCTGCGCTGGCGACTACAATCACGCCCCATGTCCTTCCTCCGACTCGACGACATCCACAAGAGCTTCGGCGAGCAAGTCGTCTTGGCCGGGATCTCGCTTGCGGTGGAGGAGGCTCAGACGCTCGTCCTGCTCGGCCCTTCGGGCAGCGGCAAGACGACGCTGTTGCGCATCCTCGCCGGTTTCGAGCGCCCCGAGCGCGGACGGGTGGAGATCGACGGCAGGGACGTCGGCGGCCTGAAGCCGGCCCGTCGCAACTTCGGCATGGTCTTCCAACACTACGCGCTCTTTCCCCATCTGACGGTGGCACAGAACATCGGCTTCGGGCTGGCGGCGCGCGGCACGAAGGGGCCGGAGCTCGACTCGCGGGTCGGCGAGATGCTCGAGCTGGTCGAGCTCGCCGGTTTCGAGGCGCGCGCCATTCACGAGATCTCGGGCGGCCAGCAGCAGCGCGTTGCCCTGGCTCGGGCTCTGGCCCCGGCGCCTCGGGTATTGCTGCTCGACGAGCCGCTGTCCAATCTCGATCCGGGGCTGCGCGAGCGCACTCGCCGGCAGTTGCGCTCGGTGCTGCGGCGCGTTGGCATCACCGCCATCTGGGTGACCCACGAGCAGCAGGAGGCGTTCGACGTCGGTGATCGGATCGCCCTCCTAGACGATGGCCGCGTACAGCAGCTCGGCACTGCCGAGGATCTCTACGCCCGCCCGGTGAGTCCGTTCGTGGCCGACTTCGTGGGCCACTCGAGCTGGCTGCGTGGGCGCGGTGACGGGACGGGCCGGGTGGTCTTGGCGCCCGGGGTGTCCTGGGAGGTGAGCTGCGACGGTGATCCCCCGGCCGGTGAGGTCGACATCCTGCTGCGGCCAGAGGACGCTCGCCTCGTCGATCCCGCCGCTGGAGCTCTGGTCGGTACGGTCCGCCAGACCCGCTTTGTCGGGCACACGACCTACGTCGAGGTCGAGCTCGCCGGCGGCGCGCTCGTTCTGGTCACGAGCGTCCACGTTCCGGCGCGAGAGACCAAGGTTGGCGTCGAGCCGCTCGGCGGCCGGCCCAGTCCACGGGCCTTCGAGCGCGGTTCCGGGGACAGATGATGTCGCCCAGCCGCGCGCAGAAATGGCTCGGGATCGGGCTCGCCGCCGTCCTGGCCTGGCTGGTCGGCTATCCGCTGTTGATCACCCTGGCCGAGGCGCTGGGCTTGCCGGCAGCCCTCGACCTCGGCGCCTTCGAGGAGTTCGCTCGACGACCGGACGAGTGGTTGGCGCTCTGGCAGAGCCTGTGGATCTCGGTCGCCTCGGTGCTACTGGCGGCGGTGATCGGCGTACCGTTGGGGTTTCTCTTCGCCCGCAACGAGTTTCCGGGCCGCCGTCTGCTCGGCTCGCTGGTCATCTTGCCGGTGGCGCTGCCACCGCTCGTCGGCGTCATCGCTTTTCTCTTTCTCTACGGCGAGAGTGGACTGTTGACCCGGAGCGTGCAGCTGGTTCTCGGCCTGACGAGCGCGCCGTGGCGCCTCGACGGCCCGGGGGCTATTTTGCTCGTTCATGCGTACTCGATGTATGTGTTCTTCTATCTCTTCACCCGCGCTGCTCTGGCCCGGTTCGACGCTTCGGTGCTCGAGGCGGCGGCGAGCCTCGGCGCCGGGCGCCGGCGTACGATGACTCGGGTCACGCTGCCGCTCTTGATGCCGGCCCTGGTCGGCGCCGCGCTCTTGACCTTCATGACCGCTCTGGGGTCGTTCTCGGCGCCGTACCTCTTTGGCGGCGGCTTTCGCGTGATGCCGACCCAGATCGTGGTTTCGAAGCTCAATGGGCAGCTGGCGATGGCGCGGGTCGAGACCGTCATGCTGGCGGGGGTGGCCTTCTTCGGACTGTGGTTGGTGCGGCGGCTCGACAGCGGAGGCCAGACTACCGCCGGCGGCGTGCGCGGGGTGGCGCCGGGACGCCGGCGGCTGCAGAGCCCGGGTGCTCGAGTGGCGGCCGCCGTTGCCGGGTGGGCGTTGGCGCTGTTTCTTCTGTTGCCCCATATGACGCTGATCCTGATCTCCTTTGTGCCGCCGGTGAGCTGGACGACGGAGTTTTTTCCACCGGTGCTCAACGGCGACAACTACCGCACCCTGCTGGCCGAGACCGAACGCCTGCGCCCGGTCTTCAACTCGTTGTGGATGGCGCTCGTGGCGACCGCCGTGGCGCTGGGCCTGGGCGGGCTGGCGGCCCGGCTGACGCTCGTTCTCAAGGGCCGGCTCGGGCGGTCGCTCGAGCTGTTGCTGGCGATTCCGTGGGCCATCCCGGGCACGGTCTTCGCCGTGGCGCTGGCGATGACCTTCAGCGTCCGGGCGGCATGGATGGGGCGCTTCGTGCTCGTCGGCACGGTGTGGATCCTGCCGCTGGCCTACATTGTGCGCAGCCTGCCGCTCACCGGCCGGAGCGCCTTGGCGGGTTTGCGCCAATTCGACACCCGGCTGGAGGAGGCCGCGGCTTCGCTCGGCGCCGGCTGGAGCTACACCTGGCGCCGGGTCATCCTGCCGCTCTTGAAGCCGGCGCTGGCGGCCGGCGCCAGCCTCGCCTTCATCACCACCCTGGGCGACTTCGTAACCTCGGTCGTGCTCTATACGTATGACACCCGACCGGTGTCGGTCGAAATCCTCTCCAGCCTCCGCTTGCAGGACACGGGCGTGGCCGCAGTCTACGGGGTGTTCTTGATGGTGGTGAGCGCAACGATCTTCCTACTCTGGGGGCGCCAAGAGGATGTCTGAGAACGCAACCTCACGCACCTACCTGAGCCGCCTCTGGGTCCTCATGTTGACGGTCTTCGTCGACATGATGGGATTCTTGATCGTGCTGCCGCTGTTGCCGTTCTACGCTGAAACGTACGGCGCTAGCCCGACTGAGATCGGCGGGCTAGTCGCGGCCTTCGCTGCGGCTCAACTCGCCACGGCGCCGCTGTGGGGCAGGATGTCGGATCGCTACGGGCGGCGGCCGATGATCATCTCAGGGCTCCTGATGTCAGCTGTCGCCTATGTGTTTTTTGAGCAGGCAGACAGTGTTTCGATGCTCTTGGTTTCGCGGATCTTCCAGGGGGTCGGTGCTGGCACAAACGGCGTTGTCATGGCCTATTTGAGTGACACGGTGCCGCCGGAGCGCCGAGCCGAGGCCCTAGGCTGGCTAACCTCGGCAGCCAGTGCCGGAGTGATGGTCGGACCGGCCATCGCCTCCTTGGCGGCGACGATCGGCACCGTGGGACCGGGCTACCTGGCGGCGGGGCTGTGCGTCTTCAACGTCCTCTTCGCCTGGCGCAACCTGCCCGAGCCGAAGGTCGACCGCAAGCCGCACGAACCGAAGGGGCCCGGCCTCGGCCCGACCCGCCGCGCCTTCCTCGACGTAGTGCGCCACCCGCAC
>JAPUJD010000028.1 GCA_027296385.1 Acidobacteriota bacterium
GACCGGCAAGCCGCTGGCGGCCACTGCCGGTGCTCTCACCTTTGCCAAGGGGGGCAACGCCGTCGACGCCGCCTGCGCCATGCTGGCGGCGACGGCGACGATGTGGGACACGCTGGGCTGGGGCGGCGAGACTCAAGCCCTGATCTACAACCCGAAGACCGGCAAGGTGATCGGCGTTAACGCACTGGGGGTGGCGCCGACGGGCGCGACGCTGGAATTCTTCGAGGAAAAGGGCTACCGATACCCGCCGGAGTTCGGCCCTCTCGCCGCCGTCACCCCGGGTACACCGGGCGGCCTGATGGTGATGCTGGCCGAGTACGGCCGCCTGTCGCTGGCCGAGGTCCTGGCGCCGGCGATGGAGATGGCGGAGGGCTATCCGATAGAGGCTTCGCAGGCGGACAACATGGAACGGCGCAAGGGAATGCTGGCTCAGTGGCCGTACTCGCGCGCCGTCTTCCTGCCTCATCTCGCGGACGACGACTCCCAGGAGCGAGCCGCGCCCTACCCCTGCGAGGTCTTCCGCCAGCCTGACCTGTTGGCCACGCTGCAGAAGCTGGTCGACACCGAGACCGACGCCCTGGCCGCAGGCGAGTCGCGCGCCGAGGCCATCCGCGCGGCCTACGATCGCTTCTACCGCGGCGACATCGCCGAGGAGCTCGTGCGCTCGACCCTGGAGCAGGGCGGCCTGATAACGATGGAGGATCTCGACCGCTGGCAGGTCTACCTCGAGGAGCCGGTCAAGACCGACTACAAGGGGGTCGAGGTCTACAAGCTCACCCACTGGGTCCAGGGGCCCGTCATGCTGCAGGCCCTCAACATCTTGGAGAACGTCGAGGACCTCGCCGGCCTGGGCTTCAACACGGCCGCCTACATCCACACCCTCTACCAGGCGATGAACCTCGCCTTCGCCGATCGCGACTTCTACTACGGGGACCCGTACACGCCGCCGGAAGAGCCGATCGCTGGCCTCCTCTCCAAGGAGTACGCCCGTCAACGTTTCGGCGAGATCGACTGGGAGCGCAACGACGACGACACCAAGCCGGGCGACCCCTATCCGTTTCAGGGTGGCGAGCATCCCTTCCCCCATCTGCTCCAAGGGTGGACGAACGTGCCGCCCGCGGTCGACGCCGAAGGTGAGGCTGGCTTTCAGCAGGCCTCCTCGATGACCGACGACGAGGCGTTCGTCGCCGGCACCACTTCGATCCAGGCGGCTGACGCCGAGGGCTGGGTCGTGTCGATGACGCCGAGCGGTGGCTGGATCCCGGCGGTGATCGCCGGGCGAACGGGGGTCGGACTCTCACAGCGCATGCAGAGTTTCGTGCTCGACGAGCGGCTCAACCCCTACAACGTCGTGCGACCGGGTCAACGCCCGCGGGCCACGCTGACGCCGGGCATGGCACTCAAAAACGGCGAGCCCTACCTTTCGTTCGCCGTCCAGGGGGGCGACACCCAGGATCAGAACCTGCTCCAGTTCTTTCTCGACGTCTTCGAGTTCGGCATGAATGTTCAGCAGGCGGTCGAGGCACCCAACATCACGAGCTACCAGATGCAGAGCAGTTTCGGCGCCCACAAATCGGAGCCCGGTCGCCTCGTCCTGCGCGACGACGTGCCGTCATGGGTCATCGCCCGCCTACGCGAGATGGGCTACCGGGTCGAGACCCGAGCCCGCACCTCAGGACCGACTACGGCGATCTACTTCGATCGCGAGCACGGCACCATGTGGGGCGGCGCCAGCGACTTCGGCGAGGACTACGGCATCGCCTGGTAGGACGCCCTCTGAGTAGCGAAGGCCCGCTGGCAGACGTCCGAGGGCGCGTGCCGACGGCATTTATACATCTATCGGCCTAGCCGGACTTCTTCATCAGCGCTCTGCGCCGTTCGCGCGCTCGGCGGCACGCTCGCGTCTGAGGGCAGCCAGCTCGGCTCTCATCACCTCCATCCGCGCGTGGAACTCGGCCATGCGCTCCTGGCGCAGGCTCTCCATGCGCTGGCGCACGGGCTCGAGCTGGCGGCGGATCGCCTCCATGCGCAACCGCTGCGGCTCGAGCTCGAGCCGTAGCTGCTCCATGCGCTCGCGGTATGGCTCCATACGAGCCCGCATGTCCTCGGCCGACAGTCGATGCGCCTCCATGCGTTCGCGCAGGACCTCGAACTGCTCACGCAGCGGCACGAGGCTCTCGTTGAGCTCACGAACGGCCTCATTCATGCGCTGACGATCGAGGTTCGTCGCTTCGGCTAGCCGTCCGGTCAACTCCGCCCGCTTCTCCATCTCGAGGCCGATCGCCTCGGCCTGGAGGGCGAGCTCCTCCATCTCGAGCGCCTCCGGCATCTGAAGCTCCATCGCCCGACTCATCTCCTCGCCGATGCGGCTCATCTCCTCATGAAACGGTCGCATCTCGAGCTCGATGCTCGCTAGACGCTCGAGGACCGGGTACAACTCCTCCTCCATCTGCCTCTCGAGCTCTTCCTGGACCGGCCTGACGAGCGCTTCGATCTCTGCCGCTTTCAGCGCTATCCTCTCCGCAATCTCACGCTCGCGAGCGTCGAGCTGCGATGGGGCTGCCAACGCTTCGAGGACGGCTTGCGGGGCGATCGCAGGCGCCAGAGGTGCAAGCATCGCCGCCCCGGCCAACTTGGCCACCACCGGCGCAGCGATAGCGAGCGGTCCCACTGCGTCCGGAGCCGCTAGCGCGAAGCGCACCGCAACCGGCGCGGCGGCAATGACCGGGGTCGGGGTCGCCAACGGCACCGCAGCTACCGGCGCTACCGTAACGACCTTGGGCTCAATCGCCGGCACCGCGCTCACGGCCTGAGGCACCTCCGGCGCTGGAGACGGTGCGACCAACTGCAGCGGCGACGCCACTGCGACCGCAGCGGTAGCCAGTTCCGGCACCTCGCGTGCGGCAGGCGTGGGCGCGGCCTCCGGTGCCTTCGGTTGCACAGCGGCCAGCACCGGCAACGCAACGAGAATGCACAGGGCGGGGAGTAGCAGCCCGCGATGTAGCGTGCCCGCGGGACGGTCAGTGAGAATCGACATGAGTCTTCCTTCCATTTGACTGCGACGAGCCATGTCCAGCCCGGCGAGCGGCAGAGCCCGTGCGGCGCCGGCGGCGCGTGCGATGTTCAACAGGTGGTAGGCGTAGGTGCTGGGCCGGGTCCCGAGCTCGACGACTGCCAGATCGCAGGCCATCTCCTGCTCGAGGCGCAGGCGCCTGGCCGCCAGCCAGGACAAGGGGTTGAACCAGTATGCAGAGCAACCGAGCTGAGCCAGCAGGCGCCAGCCCCAGTCGAAGCGGGCGACGTGCACCAACTCGTGGGCCAGCACCAGGTCCCGCCGCTCGGCGTCCCAGCGCCGTGCTGCCCGCGGCACGACGATCACCGGGCGGACTACGCCCCAGGTGGCCGGGCTCGCCAGGCGGTGGGATGAGAGGACCCTCACCGGGCGCCGAATCCCGAGCTTGGCCGCGAGCTCCCGCGCCCGCGCGAGCAGCTGGGGGTCGGCCGGCGCGGCGCTGCGGGTTATCGCCCGGAGTCGCAGGAGACCGAGGAGGAATGCCAACGCCACGACGACGCTGCCCAGAACCCACGACAGGGTGGCGAGCTGGGACCAGCTCCAGGCGACCTCTGAGGGCGTGGGCAAAGGCCCCGGCAGCACCGTCGCGCGGTGAAGGACTGCCACCGGCGCGGCGGGCGCCAGCACCGGCAAACCGGCCTTCAGGTCGATCGGCGAAGCAACGATCGCTGCCGGGAGGACCTTCCAGGCCGGGAGCACCGACGACAGTAAAGGCAGCAACAGCACGCCGGCCACCACCGAGGTCCAGAGCGCCTGACGGACGCGTGGCGGATTGCGCCGCAGGAGAGACGCCCCGAGCCAGGCGAGCACCAGCAACGCCGTCGAGCGTGCCGCCAAGGCAGCGAGCTGATCGAGGGTCGGCAACAACGTCAGGGCGTCGCGCAGCAGGGCTGGCACTACCGACCCTCCCGCCTGGCCTGCTCGATCTTTGCCGCCAGGCGCTCGTAGTCCGCGGAGTCCAGGTCGAGGTCTTCGAACTCCAGAAGCGCCGCCATGGCGTCGGCCGGCGAACCCCCGAAGAAAGTCCGCAACACGTGCCGCAAGGCGGTCTCTCGGGCGCGCTCCGGCGGCACGGTGGGACTGAAGACGTAGCGGTTGCCATCGCGATGGTGGCGCAGGTGCCCCTTGTCCTCCAGGATCCTAAGCAGAGCTCGCACAGCCGAGTACGAGGGGGCATCCGTCAGCTGCTCTCGCACGACCGCGGCGCTCGCCTCGCCCAGGGCGTAGATCACGTCCATGATCTGGCGCTCGCGGCGGCTCAGGTGGTGGATTCGGTCCTCGCTCATGCTCTCGTCTACTCCGTCTCAAGTGCTAGGTTTTTAGCACTGCTAGAAAATTAGCACCTGGGCCGCGTCGAGTCAACCCCCCGCCGAACATCGACGCCAGGCTGGCGCCCCCAGCTGCCGGCACCTCCTAGGGACTTGCTGCGCACGCCAAGGACGCGCTGTGTCTTCTGGGCTGCTTCCGGCAGCCCGACGCCGGGACCAAGCCCGGGCTCTGTTAGAGACCGACGACTAGCGTGAGCTGGAACTAGTCGCGCCTGTTGACGAAGCGGAACTCGGGTCCGAGCTCCGCTTCACGGACCATCGCCATCACCGCTTGCAGGTCATCCCGCTTCTTGCCCGAGATGCGCACTTGATCGCTCTGGATGTGCGCCTGCACCTTGAGCTTCATCTGCTTGACGCGTTTGGCGATCTCCTTGCACGTCGCTGTGTCGATGCCCTGAGCGAGCGTCATTCTCTGCCGACGCATGCTGTCGGCTGCGTCCTGGGCCTTCTCGAGGGTCAGGTTCTTGATCGAGACACCCCGTTTGATGAGTTTGCTCTGCAGGATGTCGAGCACTGCGCCGAGGCGGTAGTCGTCCTCTCCAAAAAGGGTCAGCTCGCCACCGCCCTTCTCCCATTCGATCCGGCTCTTAGAGCCGCGAAAATCATAGCGCTGCCCCAGCTCCTTACGCGCCTGGTTGACGGCGTTGTCTACCTCTTGCAGATCCGTCTGCACGACGATGTCAAATGAAGGCATCCGCGATCGTTCTCCCCTCAGACCAACCGCTTCAGCAGTCCCACGCACTGGCCGCGGTAGGAGCCGCCGAAGAGGTTCAAATGATTCAACAGATGATACAGCTTGTAGATCCCGGTCCGCTCCGCCGCCCCCGGCGGCAAGGGCCAGGCTTCGTCGTAGGCGGCGTAGAAGTCCTCTTCGAAGCCGCCGAAGAGCCGGGTCATGGCCAGCTCGGCTTCGCGCTGGCCGTAGTAGCAGGCCGGGTCGATGAGCACCGGAGCCCCGTCGCAGTCGACCATGAAGTTGCCGCCCCAAAGGTCGCCATGCAAGAGACAGGCCGGCTCATCCGCCAGATCGAGCCACTCCCCCAACCGTTCGATCAGCCGATCCCCCAGCCGACTCAGCTCGCTATCGGCCAGACCGTTGCGCCGTGCCAGATCGAGCTGGTGGCCGAGCCGGTGGCGGCGGAAGAAATCTACCCAATCGTGCGACCAGCCGTTGGGCTGAGGGGTGGCGCCGATGTAGTTGTCGTGGGCAAATCCGAAGCGAATTCCGGCCGACCGCCGATGCAGGTCGGCCAGGCGTCGCCCGAAGCTACGAAAGAAGCCCGCGCCGGCGCTGCCGGTGGCGATTGCCTCCATGAGGAGGAAACGCCGGCCCCCGGCGCGGCCCGCCCGAGCACCCCGGGGCACTCGCACGCCTCCGACAGCTGCCAGGGCCTCGAGGCCCTCCACCTCCCGCTCGTACATGTCCGTTACGCCGAGCGAGCTCGACTTGACGAACCGCGAAGTGCCGTCGGAAAGCTCCACCCAAGCCGCCTCGCTGATGCACCCGCCGCCGACCGGGCGGGAGGAGACGACCTCCAGGCCGTCGCCGGCCAGCTCGGCAACCGCTCGGGTCAGAGCCACGTCCATCGTCGAATCGCCTGGCCGGCTCGAACCGACCGGTCCTAGGGAACTGAATCGCTCCAAGCGCCGGTGTCACCCGACTCGAAGCCGTCGGCGAAGATCGCAGGCAAGACGGCACGGATGGCGCCGTAGCCGTACGTGTTGTTCGGAGTGTGACTATCGGGAATACCACCGCAGGTCTGCCCGGTGACGA
>JAPUJD010000280.1 GCA_027296385.1 Acidobacteriota bacterium
GCACGGCCGAGGTGCTGGCATTGTTCACGTCGACCGGCGCCCAGAGCGGCGACGAGCTGCTGCAGGCCACCTGGCGCTCGCGCCTCGACGGTGACTTCGACGCCGCCTGGCGGCGCTGCCTCCACGACGGCTTCGTGCCCGGCACCGCCGAGCCGGCGATCGCACCGACGCTCGAGGCAGCGGCCGTCTCGGCCGCTCGGATCGTTCTCGCAAGTGGGCGTGCCGACGAGCTCGAGATCTGCTTCCGGCCCGACCCCACGATCTACGACGGGCGCTTCGCCAACAACGGCTGGCTACAGGAGTGCCCCAAGCCGCTGAGCAAGCTGACCTGGGACAACCCCTTGCTGATCAGCCCGAGCCGAGCCGAAGCCCTCGGCCTGGTCAACGGACAAGAGGTCGTGCTCCGTGTCGGCAGCCGGACCCTGGAGGCGGCCGTCTGGGTGCATCCCGGGCAAGCGGACGCAACCGTGACGCTCACCCTCGGCTACGGCCGTAGCAAGAGCGGCCGGGTCGGCAACGGTGCGGGCTTCGACGCCAATCGCCTCCGCACGACCCGCGACATGTGGGTGGCGCCGGTCGAGATCGAGCCTGGCTCCGGCACCTATGAGCTGGCGAGCACCCAGCTGCATTCGAACATCGAGACCGACCGCTACCAGGGCAGCAATCTCGAAGGCCGGGCGGCCGAATCGCGCCATCTGATCCGCCAGGCGACGGTCGCCGAGTTCGAGCGTCAGCCCGACTTCCCCCACCATGTCGGGCACGGCCTCGACGGGAGCCTCAGCCTGATGCCCGGCTTCGACTACTCGCAAGGCCACGCGTGGGGCATGTCGGTCGACCTCAACACCTGTATGGGCTGCAACGCCTGCGTCGTCGCCTGCCAGTCGGAGAACAACATCCCGGTCGTCGGCAAGCAAGAGGTGGCTCGCGGTCGCGAGATGCACTGGATCCGTATCGATCGCTACTACGAGGGCGCGTTGGACGATCCCGCGATGCACAACCAGCCTGTGATGTGCATGCACTGCGAGCAAGCGCCCTGCGAGGTGGTCTGCCCGGTCGCGGCGACCGTGCACAGCGATGAAGGTCTCAACGACATGGTCTACAACCGCTGTGTGGGCACCCGTTACTGCGCCAACAACTGCCCGTACAAGGTGCGGCGTTTCAATTTCTTCAAGTACGCGGACACCGAGACGCCGGTGACCAAGATGATGCGCAACCCGGACGTGACCGTGCGCACGCGCGGCGTGATGGAGAAGTGCTCCTACTGCGTGCAGCGCATCAACCAGAGCAGCATCCGGGCGCGCAAAGAGAACCGGCGGGTGCGCGACGGAGAGATCCAGACCGCCTGCCAGCAGGTCTGTCCGACCGAATCCATCATCTTCGGCGACCTCAACGACCCCAAATCCCGGGTCGCCAGGCTCAAGGCCCAACCGCACGACTACGGTCTCTTGACCGAGCTCGGCACGAGGCCGCGCACGACCTACCTAGCCAAGGTCGGCAACCCGAACCCGGAATGGCCGCAGAGCCGCGCCGCAGGCAGTGCCGACGCGGATGCCCAGCATGGCTGATCTCACCCCCGACGCCCGCCTGGGCAAGCCGCCGGTCATCGCTCCGGGTCACACCCCGCGGTCGGTCACCGACAAGATCAGCGAGATCGTCCTCACCCGGACGCCGCGTTGGTGGTGGGTGGCCTTCGGCCTCTCGTTCCTGCTCATGCAGGGGCTGCTGGTCGGCGTCGGCTACCTGGTCTTCGAGGGCGTCGGTATCTGGGGCGTCAACAACCCTGTCGGCTGGGGTTTTGCCATCATCAACTTCGTCTGGTGGATCGGCATCGGTCACGCCGGCACGTTGATCTCGGCCATCCTGCTGCTCTTGAGGCAGGACTGGCGGACCTCGATCAACCGCTTCGCCGAGGCGATGACGCTCTTCGCCGTCGCCTGCGCCGGCGTCTTCCCCCTCATCCACCTCGGCCGCCCTTGGCTGGGCTACTGGCTGATGCCCTATCCCAACACCATGGGCTTGTGGCCGAACTTTCGCAGCCCGCTGATCTGGGACGTCTTCGCAGTCTCTACCTACGCCACCGTCTCGGCGCTCTTCTGGTACGTCGGTCTGATCCCGGACTTGGCGACCCTACGCGATCGCTCGCGCCGCAAGTGGAAGAAGATCGTCTACGGCTTCGCCGCCATGGGCTGGCGCGGCCATGCCGCCCACTGGCACAACTACGAGGTCGCCTACCTGATGCTGGCGGGACTGGCGACGCCGCTCGTGGTCTCGGTCCACACCGTCATCAGCTTCGACTTCGCCGCCGGTCAGGTACCCGGCTGGCACGCGACGATTTTCCCGCCCTACTTCGTAGCCGGCGCCGTCTTCGCCGGCTTTGCCATGGTGTTGACCCTGGCCATTCCGCTGCGCCAGGTCTTCAGCCTCGAGGACTTCATCACCCTGCGCCACATCCAGAACATGGCCAAGGTCATGTTGACCTGCGGTCTGATCGTCGCCTACGGCTACCTGGTCGAGATCTTCATGGCCTTCTACAGCGGCAACCAGTACGAAGAGTTCATGATCCTCAACCGCATCCAGGGCCCCTACAAGTACCAGTGGTGGGCGCTCTTGCTGTGCAACATCCTGGCGCCGCAGATGATCTGGTCGAGCAAGGTGCGCTCGAGACCCTGGGTGATCTTCATCATCGCTCTCTTCATCAACGTCGGCATGTGGCTGGAGCGCTTCGTGATCGTCGTCACGAGCCTGTCGCGTGACTTCCTGCCCTCCTCGTGGGGCACCTACTCCGGCACCCGTTGGGATTGGGCGATCTACGTCGGCACTATCGGGTTGTTCCTCTCGCTGCTGTTTCTGTTCGTCCGCTTCCTGCCGATGATCTCCATCGTCGAGATGCGGACGATCCTGCCGGAGGCCAAGGCGATCCACCAGAAGCACCAGGAGGCGGACGCGTGAGCCCCTTCGAGACCGTCGACGGCAAGAAGCTCTACGGGCTGATGGCCGAGTTCGACTCGCCGCAGAAGCTGATCGACGCCTGCCACGCGGCCAAGAGGGCCGGCTACCCCAGCCTCGGCGCCTACACTCCGTACCCCATCGAGGAGGTTTGGCAAGCGATCGGCCATCACAAGTCGAAGCTCCCGCTGATCGTTCTCGCCGGCGGAGTGCTCGGTGGGATCGGTGGATTCCTCTTCCAATACTGGGCCTCCGTCGTTGCCTACCCCTTGAACATCGGCGGCCGGCCGTTCAATTCGTGGATCGCCTTCATCGTGCCCGCCTTCGAGACGACGATTCTCTTCGCCTCGTTCGCCGCCGTGTTCGGGATGTTCTTCTTGAACGGCCTGCCGCAGCCCTATCACCCCGCATTCAACGTCGAGCGCTTCGCCGAAGCCTCGCGCGACCGCTATTTCCTCATGATCACGACCAAGAACGAGCGCTTCAGGCCGGGAGCAGTGCGCGAGCTCCTCGAGGCCCTCGATCCGGTGGAGGTGAACGAAGTTGAGGACTGAGGCGACCGTGGCCGTCGTGGCCCTGCTGACCCTCCTCGGCTGCCGGCAGGACATGCACGACCAGGCCAAGTACGAGCCTTACGAGGCCAGCGACTTCTTCGCCGACGGCCGGGCTTCTCGTCCTCTGGTGCCCGGCACGGTGCCGCGCGGCTGGCTGCGAGAGGACCCTCATCTCTACCGCGGAATCGGCGCGGACGGCACCTTCGCCACGACCCTACCGA
>JAPUJD010000281.1 GCA_027296385.1 Acidobacteriota bacterium
CTGCGGCCAGTCGTCCTTGAGCAAGCGTGACAGCACGCGGTCGGCCAGTAGCTTGCCCCCGGTCTGGCACTCGACGCAGTAATTGGCCTCGTTCTCGGCGTAGAGGATGCGCTGGACCGGGGTGCCGCACTCGGGGCAGTCTTCGTTGTAACGTCCGTGCACCGCCATGCCGGGCCGGAAGGCCGTGACCTTGTCGGGGAAGGCGTCGCCGACCTCCTCGATCAGGCGGTCGCGCCACTCGGTCAGCGTCGCCACCGTCGCCGCGAAGAGCCTCGCAGCCTCTTCGTCGCTCAGTTGCTGCGTGCGCTTGAAAGGCGATAGCCGCGCGCGGTGGAGGATTTCGTCCGAGTAGGCGTTGCCGATGCCGGAGAAGATGCGCGGGTCGGTCAGGGCGCGCTTGAGGGTGTGACTGTGGGCTCGCAGGGTGCGGGTGAAGAGCTCGGCCTCGGCGTCGAGGATCTCGAGGCCGCCGGGGTCGTGATCGGCCAGGCCCTCCTCCCCCGCCACGACGTAGAGCGACGCCCGCTTCTTGCTCCCCGCCTCGGTGAGAAGCAACGACCCATGGGCGAAGTCGACGGCCGCCAGGCCGAGCCGCCGGGGAATCTTGCAGCCGGCCTCCTTCCAGCGCAGGCGGCCGGCGATCATCAGGTGGAGGACGAGGAACAGCTCGCCCTCGAGCTCGAAGACGATGCGCTTGCCGAGACGCCGGAATCCGGCAACCTCGCGTCCGGCGGCGGCCGATAGTGGCGGCGTGACCGAGCGCAAGAGGAAGGAGCTGGCGAGGCGCACACGCTCCAGCACGCTACCGCCAACGTGCGAACGCAGTGCATGCAGGTAGAGCTCAACGTCCGGTAGCTCCGGCATGACGGCCACTCTAGCCCGCCCAACGCCGTCCAGGCTGCGGTAGATTGCGTGTCCCTCCATGGCCGTCTCGCAGCGCTCCCTCGACGCCTTCCACCCGTTGACTCGCCAATGGTTCTCGGACCGCCTGGACATCTCTAGACCGATGTCCGGGCCGCGGCCGGGACCGTGCACGAGGCCGTGATCTTTGTACACGTCATCTCCGTGCAAACCTAGGGACCCTGGCCTGCGTCAAAAGGTCGTAATGAGAAACGAGCGAAGTGAGCTCCCATGACCTCGACCTTGTCGCGCGAGCCCGGCAGGGCGACCGGCCGGCGTTTCGCGAGATCGTCGACCGGCACCAGGCCGACGTGTTCCACCTGGCCCTGGGTCTGCTCGCTCGCCGGGAAGACGCGGAGGACGTAGTGCAGGAAGTCTTCATCCGAGCCTATCGTTCACTGAAGAGTTTTCGTGGCGAGGCCGGCCTCGGTACCTGGCTGTATCGAATCACCATGAACGCCAGTCGAGATCATCAGCGGCGGCACAAGTGGATGGCGCTGCAGGAATCGCTCGGAGTGGTGCCCGACTCGGCACGGTGGGCGGATAGGCACCCCGACACCGACCCGGAGCGAAGCACCGCATCCCGAGAGGTGCGTCGCGACGTGGGACGCGCCCTGGAGCGGCTGTCAGCCACGGAGCGACGAGTCTTCGTACTGCGTCACCTCCGTCAGCTCTCGGTACGGGAGACTGCACAGGTCTTGGGTCGAGCGGAAGGTACGGTCAAGAACCTCCTGTTTCGTGCGCTGCGGAAGCTCAGAGCGGAGCTCGCCGCTCACCGGCGCGTCGAGGAGACGCCGTCGTGAGCGCCTGCCCGTCCTGGCAGGAAAGTCTGATCGCGGCCGCTTTGGGCGAGCTCTCGAACGCCGACCAGCCGGCCTTCGAGAGCCACCTCGAGGGGTGCTCCCGGTGCGCCGCCGAGCTCGAGGAGCTGCGGGAGGATCTCGCTCTCATCGCCCGCGAGTTGCCGGCTCCTGCCGCCGGGGACCTCGACGTGTTCTCGACGATCCTTCCCAGCCTCGACGCCATCGACGAGGGTCGGCGCCCGCGGAGCCGATTCGTGCTCTCCCACCGAACGGCCGCCGCCTACGCCGCGCTTCTGCTGGCTCTGGGGTTGGGTTTGGGACTGTTCCTGCGAACGGACTCGCCATCCACTCAGCCCACGGTCGTGGCCGACGACGAACTGACCCGTCTCCTGGAACGAGCCATACCCCTCGTGCTCGCGGTGGCGAACGCGGGAGCAGAAGAGGCAGTGCTCGCGAGCTTCGAGCACGGTACGGCTCGCCGGCTGGCCGCGGAGCTCGCTCAGGAGGCCGGCTCGATGGCCGCCGAGCTGGCTGGGCGGGGCGAGCGTCGTCGAGCCCGGCTCGTCTCGGATCTCGGCCTCGTGCTCCAGCAGATCTCCGACCTGCCCCGAGAGGACCTCGGGCGCGGTTTTCGCGACGCCCGGGACACCCTCGAGGCGCGTGCCCTTCTCTTCCAGGTGAGCGCTGAGCACATGCGCAGCCTCTAGCGCCCAAAAGGAGACTCCCGATGCGTCCTTGTTTCCAGACACTCTGCCGAGGCTCGATCCTCACCCTGGCTGTGGCTTCCTTCCCCTGCCTCGCCGCCTCTGAGGCTCTGGTGGTCAACGGCGCGTCCGAGGTGTCAGCCTCCGAAATCTATCGTGGCGGCTACGAACGGGTACTGGATCAGGATTGGCCGGAGGCGGCGAGATCCTTCGCGCGCCTCTTGGCGCGTCACCCGGACAGCGAGTGGGCAGACGATGCCAGCTTCTGGCAATGCTATGCGGGAGAGCGGCTGGGCCGCGCGAGCTCGACGGTCTTCGACTGTTTCGCCAACCTGCTCACCCTGTTTCCAGAGAGCGAGTGGGCCGACGATGCCCATCGCAACTTGGTGCGGTTGGGGCAGGAACTGGCTCGCCAGGGTTCCTCGGAGTATCAGGACCGAGCCCGGATCTTGGCCCAGGGAGCCGGAGACCCGGAGACCCTGAAGGTCCTCGAAGCCCTTGCCCATCTCGACGATGCGGAGGCCGTCGCCTTGGTCCTCCGCCAGATCGAGCGGACCGAGGATCCGGGCCTGCGCGCCCGCATGGTCGACTCCCTAGAGGACATCGAGTCTCCGGAGGTAGTCCAGACCTTGCAGGGGCTGGTGGAACGCGACCCCGCGATCGAAGTCCGTTTGACCGCGCTCGAGACCCTCGGCGACTTGGGTCGGGTGACCAGCGACTACCTGATCCAGATTGCCGGCAGCCCCTACGAGCCAGTGGAGTTGCGGATCTTGGCCCTCGACGAGCTGTCGAACGACGACACCTCGCCAGCGCTACGCGCGATGCTGCGCGAGGTGGCGCTCGATGAGGCGACCCTGGAAACCGCTCTCTGGGCGGTGGCAATCCTTGGCGATCTGACGGAACCGAGGGCACTCGAAGTGCTGGCGGAGGTCCTCGATTCGGTGCGTGATCCTAAGCTGCGACTGGGCACGCTTAAGGCGGTGTCCGAGCACGAGGGCGGAGCGGCTCTCGAGCTACTGAGAGGGGCGATCGACTCCGACCCCGACAACGAGGTGAGCTGGGAGGCCGTGCCGATGCTCGCCGAACACGAGACCCGAGCCGCGTTCTCGGCGCTCGAGACGTTCGCGGGAAGCAGCTTTCCGGAGCCGTTGCGCGCCGGTGCTCTCGATGGCCTCGCCGAGTTCGAATCGGCTCGGGCTGCCGAAGTGATCGCCCTCGTGCTCCTCGCCACCGACGACGAAGCACTACGCACGGCCGCCATCGCCGCCGCCGGCAAGAACGGCCACGACGCGGCGGTCGAGCCTCTGCTCCGCGCGGCCGAGGCCACGAGCGATTCGCGGGTCCGGAGTCTCGTTCTGAGGGCTCTCGACGAGATCGGAAGTCGACGCGCTCGCGCAGCCACCATCGAGTTGCAGACCAATTCGCCCCAAGGCACTCCAACGCAATAAGAAAGCTCAAAAAAGAACGCAACAAGAGGAAGACATCCAAATGGCCCCCAGAACCCCCTCTCTCTCGAACTTCCTGTCACTGTGCCTGGTCCTGCCTGGCTTGATCCTGAGCGCTCCCTGCTTGGCGGCGACCGACGGCTCGCTCTCGGTCGAATGGGTGGAGAAGTGGCGCAGCGACCTGCACTTCGTCGCCGAGGAAATGCCCAAGGTGCATCCCAATCTGTTTCACACGCGGGACGCGGCGGCCTTCGAGGCGGACCTCGACGTGCTCTCCGAGCGGATTGCGAGCCTCGCCCATCATCAGATCGTCGTCGAGCTCCAGCGCCTCATCGCCCGGCTGGAGGACGGCCATACCCGGTTGACCCTACCCCTCGAG
>JAPUJD010000282.1 GCA_027296385.1 Acidobacteriota bacterium
GCACCGCGCGAGTAGGCCCAACCGGGCCCACCGAGAAAGGCGAAGGCGCTGAAGATCGACGCGCCGGTGATGAAGTACATCATCAGGAAGCCGAGCGCACGATCGCCGGCCACGTAGCCCTCGGTCCCGCGCGATGACCGACGGCCGGAGGCCACCCCTACCGCCAAGGAGACTACGAGGTAGCCGAGGGTGACGGCGAGGATGACGAGCCAGTCGGCCACTGGCTAGGCGTCCGGGTCCGGGTCCGGGTCCGGGTCGAGCCGCCCACTGTGTGCCTCCCACGCGTAGAGGCAGAGCAGGATGACGAAGGAGGAAACGAGGAGCACCGCGAGGTAGAAGAGCGATAGCGGCAAGCCGCCGATCAGCGGTCGCGCACGGCCGAAGAAGGAGTAGACCGGCCACAGCATGGCCACGAAGACGGCCAGAAAGTAGACCAGAACCGCGCCGTACACCCGTCGCTCGCGACGGCTGAGCTGCGACGAGAAGAGGCGCAGCGAGCCCAAACTAGGCAGACTCCAGCGCCGCTCGAATGCTCGCCGCCAGCCGCTCGCCGTCTTCGGCGCTGAGCGTGCCGCTCGGCCACTCGATCCCGAGGCCGCCGTCGGCGGTCTTGGGGATGATGTGGAAATGCACGTGGTCGACCGCCTGGTGCGCCTCCGACCCGTTGTTCTGGAGGACGTTGTAGGCCGGCGTGCCGGCGACCTCGATCACCGCCCGGGCCAGCCGCGGCAGCACCCTGCCGAGCGCTGCCGCCGCCTCGTCCGACAGCTCGTGAAGGAAGGCCTTACGCTCCTTCGGGATGACCAGAGTGTGACCACGGGAGAGGGGCCCGACGTCCAGGAACGCCAGAACGTGCGCGTCCTCATAGACCTTGTGACATGGGATCTCGCCGTCCAGAATCTTGTCGAAGATCGTGCTCATGAGCTCATTCTAGCCACGGCGCGATCCCTGGCGAGCCGCAAGGCACTCTGTCCCGCCGCCACCGCCGCCACCAGCAGCATCGGCGCGTAGGGCAGCACGTGGCGCGCGTGCACGACGACGACGGGAATGCACAGCAGGAGCGTCAACGGCAAAAACAGGCGCGCCGTCTCGCGCTGGCGCCACAACTGGCCACCGACGCCGAGCCAACCGAGCAGGAAGAGGGGCCAACCGAGGGCGTCTTGCAGGTAGTCGAAGGCATAGAGCAGTCGCTCGCCGTAGCCGGCGAGGAAGGCCGCCGGCTCGTGGCGCATCTGCGCCGACAGAGTCGGCTGGTCGGCAATGAGGCGGCGGGACTCCTCGCGCGACACCGGCTGTCGGTCGCTGCGCACCTCCAGCTGCGCCAGCTGGTACACCCATTCGGTCTTGCCAGTCAGCACCCACTCGCCGACGCTCGACCGCAGATGGAGCAGGTAGGGCAGAGCCAGCGTCAGAACGACGGCGCTGGCCGCCAGCATCCGCCGCCAGGCCCGCCAGTCCACGGCCAGCTCGTAGCACCACCATAGCGGCAGCACCAACGCCGCCTCGGGACGGCTCAGGTAGGCCAGGCCCAGGGCCGCACCGGCCAGCAGTCGCTGTCGTCGCCACAGGGCACCGCCGAAGACGAGCCACAAGGCTGCCGTCAAATGCTCGGGCTGAATCCACTCCGCCGTCTTGAGTAGTCGCGGATGGAGGGCGATCAACAGGCCGGCGGCGACCGCGGCGGGTCGACCCAGGATGGGGCGCGAGGCCCACATGGCGGCCGGCACGACGAGGGCCGAGAGCAGCAACGCCAGGTAGCGTCCACTCCACCGCGGCGGCGCCCCCAGGCGGATGGCGAGGGCGTGCAGGGCCGGAAAGAACGGAGCGATATGGGTTTCGGGCCGTCCGCGGCGCGCGAAGCCGCCGCTGCCGGCCCAGGTCTCAGCCAGCTCGATGTAGGCCTGCTCGTCGCCATTCGGCCGGTCCTGGCCGAGCTCGAAGACGGTGACGCGGGCGAGCAGCGCGAGAGCGAAGATGCCAAGAAGGAGCAGAGCCCAGCGCCGGCCCGGCAAGTCTCTTGGCCACGCCGTCCGGCAAGCGCCTGACAAGGCCGCCCAAGGCTCCGCCTGGCCCACCCCCGGCCTACTCGGCGGCCTCGGCCTCGACGACTGTCACATCGATCGTAGCGCAGAGGCCGCCCTCGCCGAGGGTGCGATGCTCGCCATCGCCGACCTGCAAGGTGAGGCGAGCCGGTCCCGGCGGCAGCTGCATGTCGATCGTATTGCTGCCGTCGCCAAAGTGAATCCAGGGCTCGGCCTTGACGATCACCTCGTCGGCCGGCAGGCAGTCCGTGTTGACGCCGAGGTGATGGTGTCCCTTGCCTTCTTCGATGACGACGGGATCTTGCGCCGCGACGATCTCGAAGTTCTCGATGCCGAACTCGAGGCTGACGGGAGAGGTCACCTCGTCGCCATCGGCCACATTGACGAAAAAGACCCGTGGAGCGAGGTCGGCCGCCGCTTCGTCACCCGGTTCCATCGCGTCGTGATCCATCGCCGCGTGCACCGCCTCCGCCGCCTCTTCGTGGGCTTCCTCGACTGCACCGCAAGCCGCGAAGACGCCCAGCGTCAAGGTCAGCACGGCAAGGGTGAGGGTGAGGCGGTATGGGTCGAAATTCCTGTTGAGCATGGTGTTCCTCCGTGAGTGTCGCGAGTGCTCGCAGATCTCGAATGTAGCGGCGAAAAACGCCGTCCGGCGAGTCGTTATCGGTTCCCCGCTCGGGCGGTGATCCTAGCAAAAGCCCTCGAGATGGCCAACGAGGGCCGCGGCCCACGAGGGTTCTTCAGTAAGCCCCTAGTGCGGCAACTTCGGCGGAGCGTCGAGCTCGAGACGCGGCCCACCGGCAAGCGCGATGCCGTGGGGGATCGCCGGCAGCACCGCTTCCAGACACTCGCGGATCGCGCCCGGGCTGCCGGGTAGGTTGAGAATCAGTCCCGAGCCGCGCAGGCCCGCCACTTGGCGCGACAGGAGCGCGCTCGGCACTTTCTCCCACGACACCGCCCGCATGCGCTCGCCGAAACCGGGCAGCAGCCGGTCGCAAACCTCAGCCGTGGCCTCCGGCGTGACGTCCCGTGGCGCCGGCCCAGTCCCGCCGGTGGTCACGACCAAGCAACAGCCCTCGGTGTCGACCAGCTCCACCAGGAGCGCTGCGATCTGGTCCCGCTCGTCGGCAACGACCCGCTCCACCACCTCGACCTCGCCCAGCAGGTGCGCCAGCAGGTACTCGCGGACCGCCGGCCCCGAGAGATCTTCGTACTCACCGCGACTGACGCGATCCGACACAGTCACCACCCCGATGCGCGCCGTCACCGTCACCTAGCACTCGATCACGTTGATGGCGAGACCACCGCGCGAGGTTTCTTTGTACTTGGTCTTCATGTCGGCGCCGGTGTCGCGCATAGTCTTGATCACTTCGTCGAGCGACACCTTGTGGCCGCCGTCACCACGCAATGCCAGCCGCGCGGCGTTGATCGCCTTCACCGCGCCCATGGCGTTGCGTTCGATGCAGGGGATCTGCACCAGGCCGCCGATCGGGTCGCAGGTCAGCCCCAAGTTGTGCTCCATGCCTATCTCGGCTGCGTTTTCGACCTGGAAGGGCGCCCCGCCCATGACCTCGGCCAGCGCTGCGGCGGCCATGGAGCAGGCCACCCCGACCTCGCCCTGGCAGCCGACTTCGGCGCCGGAGATCGAAGCGTTTTCTTTGAACAGCTTGCCGATCGCCGCAGCGGTCAAGAGGAAGCTGACGATGGCCTCGTCATCGGCGTCGGGAACGAAGCGCCGGTAGTACTCCAGCACGGCAGGAATGATCCCGGCCGCACCGTTGGTCGGCGCGGTCACCACCCGCCCACCGGCCGCGTTCTCCTCGTTGACGGCGATGGCGAAGAGGCTCACCCAGTCGAGAATCTCCAGCGGATCGCGCAGAGACTCCTCGGACCGAGCAGTGAGCTCGCGGTGTAGCCGTGGCGCCCGGCGTGCCACCTCCAGGCCTCCCGGCAGGACCCCTTCGTGGCTGCACCCGGCTTCCACGCAGTCACGCATCGCCTGAGCAATCGCCAGCAGCTGGGAGCGGATCTCGGACTCGTCACGCCAGGCGGTCTCGTTGGCCAGCATCACCTGCCAGATGGCGAGTTCGTTCTCGTCGCAGATCTGGAGCAGCTCGGCGCCCGACTTGAAGGGGTACTCGAGCACCGTAGCGTCGGCCACGATCCGGTCTTGCGAAGCCGCTTCCTCGTCGACCACGAAGCCGCCACCGACCGAGTAGAAGGTGCGCTCGACGAGGAGGTCGTCGTCCGCGTCAAAGGCCGTGAAGCGCATGCCGTTCGGGTGGTAGGGCAGGGCCTTGCGCTGGTGAAAGAACAGGTGACGCGCCTCTTCGAACGGCACCGGGTGGCGACCGAGCACCACGAGCTCACACTCCTGGCGGATCGCCGCCAGACGCGCGTCGATGGTCAGCGGATCGATGGTCTCCGGTTCCTCGCCGAGCAACCCCATCAGCACCGCCTTGTCGGTGCCGTGGCCCTTGCCGGTCAGCGCCAGCGATCCGAAGAGCTCGACCTTGAGCCGCGCCACCGCCGGTAGTTGGGCGCTCCCGGCCAGGCCGTTGGCGAAGCGCCGGGCGGCCCGCATCGGCCCCACAGTGTGCGAGCTCGACGGGCCGATCCCGATCGTGAACAGGTCGAAGGCACTGATCGCCATCGACCGCGATGATGGCGGAACGGCCAGCCCACGGCAAGCCCCCCTTTTCTCGCTGCCGCGGCCGGTAGAATCCTGGCTCAGCCCAGGGCGAGCGGCCCCACGAGTGCTCAGCCCGAGACGGTGGACATCTCTTGGGGGGAGCCCGTCGGAAGGGCGGATTGACAACAGTACGGTAACAACGTACTGTACGGCCAAGGTCGATATGGAGAACGAGAAATGTATGAAGTCAGCGCCAACGAGTTTAGGGCTCACCTCAAGAGAGAAGTGGACCGTGTCGTGGAGGATCGCCGGGTCCTGCGAGTGACGAGACGGCGTGGCGAAGACTTCGTTGTCGTTGCCGCAAACGACTGGAGTGCCATCGAGGAGACGCTGTTCCTCAACCGGGTCCCGGGTCTGGTCGAGAGTGTCCACGAGGCCGCCGCTGAATCCTTGGCTGACGGGGAGAGACTGCAGGATCTGGATTGGTGAAATGGCGAGTCGTTCTGAGCAGGAAGGCCGCCCAGGACGCAAGAAAGCTCTCCCGCGCAGGCCTCAAGTCGCCAGCTGAGAAACTGCTCCTTCTGCTGCAAGACGATCCGCTTGCGATGCCTCCGCGCTTCGAGAAACTGGTGGGTAACCTCGCTGGGTACTAATCTCGGCGCATCAATATTCAACACCGCATGATCTACAGAATCGATGGCGACCAGCGCGTCGTGCACGTCCTTCGCATGTGGACTCACTACGAATAGCTGCACTGTTCTCTTCCACGCCGAGTCGCGGTCTCATTCGGTGAGGGACACGGTTCCACTCTACGTCTCGAGAGCAGAGAGCGTGGAATGGGAACGGGACTTCTGTCGATTGGGGACCAAGGTATCATTCAGTTTGAGAGCTTCTCCACAAACTCGAATCGCGGTTGAGGGATGAGCCTTTTCTCGTGAGACGGCACACCGCATGAGATGAGCCGATGAGCGAAGACACCACAGCACTCGACCGGGCGGCACAGCGCAAGAAGCGCTACAAGCAGAGCCTCAATCTGCCCAAGACAGCCTTTCCGATGAAGGCCAACCTGGCGCAGAACGAGCCGCAGTCGCAGAAGCGCTGGCAGGCGATGGGCCTCTACGAGCGGCTGCTCGAGGCCCGCGAGGGGGCGGAGCCTTTCGTCTTCCACGACGGCCCGCCGTACGCCAACGGCTCGATCCACGTCGGCCACCTGCTCAACCGGGTGCTCAAGGATTTCGTCGTCCGCAGCCAAAGCCTGATGGGCCGCAGCTGCCCGTTCATCCCCGGCTGGGATTGCCACGGCCTGCCGATCGAGCACAAGGTGATGACCGAGCTGCAGGACAAGGGCGAGCTCGACAAACTCAACGAGCTCGACGACGACGCCCGGCGGATGGCGATCCGGCGCGAGAGCCGGCGCTACGCGGCCAGGTTCCAGAAGCTGCAGACCAGTCAGATGAAGCGGCTGTCGACGCTGGCCGACTACGACAACCCCTACCTGACGATGACGCCGGTCTACGAGCAGGCGGCGCTCGAGGTCTTCGCCGAGATGGTGGCCCAGGGCATCGTCTATCGCGACCTTAGGCCGGTGCACTGGTCGATTGCCCACGAGACCGCTCTCGCCGAGGCCGAGCTCGAGTACTTCGACCGCACCGACCCCTCGGTCCACGTCGCCTTCGACGCGATCGATCCGGTGATGGTCGGACACTTGTTCGACGTCGAGATCGACGAGCTGGTCAGCTTCCTGATCTGGACGACGACGCCCTGGACCCTGCCGGCGAATCTCATGATCGCGGTGCACAAGGACTTCAAGTACAGCTTGGTGCGCCTCGGCGGCAAGCTCTTGGTGATGGCCGACGAGCTCGTCGAGCACGTGGCCGCCAAGGCCGACGCCATGGCCGAAAAGTTGGGCGAGACGGTCGGCTTCGACCTGCTGGGCCAAACCTACCGCCACCCGTTCGGCGACCGCGAGGGCCGAATCGTCGCCGCCGACTACGTCACGCTCGAAGACGGCACGGGCCTGGTGCACACGGCCCCGGGACACGGCCACGAGGACTACCTGACCGGCCTCGCCGAAGGCACCGAGATCTACAGCCCCGTACGCGGAGACGGCACCTTCGACGACACGGTCGCGGACTG
>JAPUJD010000283.1 GCA_027296385.1 Acidobacteriota bacterium
TTCGTGCTCAAGCGCTTCATGGACCGCATGATGGAGCTCGGGCCGGTCCCCGTGGCGCGCTATCGTGAGCTGATCCTCAGAGAATAGGCTCGACGCGATAGTCTCTCGAAGCATCTCCGAGGCTCCCTAGGAGCGACATGACCGCACATCGCGCCATCCGACCGCCAGCCATCCTCGCCACACTCTGCTTGCTGCTCGGCAGCGCCGCCTTGGCGACGGCGCCCCTCAAGCTCGCCACCCTGGTGCCGGACGGCTCGATCTGGGACCGAGCGCTCAAGGAGATGGGAAGCGAATGGAGCGCGGCGACGGACGGTCGTGTGTCATTGCGCATCTACCCGGGCGGAGTCGCCGGCGACGAGGCGGATGTCGTACGCAAGATGCGGATCGGCCAGCTGCACGCCGCGGCGCTCACTGTCTCGGGTCTGAGCGAGATCGACTCTGCGTTCTCGGTCTTCGCCACGCCGCTGATGTTCGACTCCTACGACGAGCTGCTGCACATCCTCGAGCGCCTCGAGCCCGAGCTCGAGCGCCGGCTGGAGGCCAAGGGATTCGTGCTCGTTCACTGGGGCCATGGCGGTTGGGTGCATCTGTTCTCGAAGCGCCCGGCGCGCTCCCTGGCTGACGTCAAGAGCATGAAGATGTTCGCCTGGGCCGGCGACGATCCCCGCGTCCAGCTCTGGCGCCAGGCCGGTTTCCACCCCGTGGCCCTGGCCAGCACCGACATCCTGATCGGCCTGCAGACCGGGCTGATCGAGGCCTTCCCAACGCCGCCGCTGGCCGCCTTGTCGCTGCAGTGGTTTCGTGAGACTCCCTACATGTCCGAGATCGGTCTGGCGCCGCTAGTCGGTGCGGTGGTGGTGTCGAAGCGCAGCTGGGATCGCATCACTGCCGAGGATCGGGCACGGCTGGAGAGTATCGCCCAGCGCTACGAGGATCGCTTGGCGACTGAGGTTCCCGAGCAGGATGAGCTGGCGATCGAGCAGATGGTGCGGCGCGGCCTCGAAGTCGTCGCGGTCGAGGATCCGGCGGCCTGGAAGGCGGCAGCCGAGCTTTTCGCCGAGGCCTCGCGCGGCGAGCTCGTGCCGGCGTCGATTCTCGACTCGGTGCTGGCGGAGATCGAGGCCTTCCGGCGTAGCGCTGCAGAGGAGAATCCCTGAAGCTCGACCGCCTCGGTCGCCAGATCAGTCGATCGGTCGGCCGAGCCGAGGACGGCTTGGTGGCCGTCGCCCTGGCCGCCCTGCTGGCGTTGCCGATCGCCGAGGCGATCGTGCGCACGGTTTTCGATCGCGGTATCCCCGGCTCGGGCCCGTTCGTTCAGCACCTGACGCTGTGGGTGCTCTTCCTCGGCGCCGCCGTAGCGGCCCGCGAAGGCAAACTGCTGGCGATGGCTTCCGGGCAGTTCCTGCGCGGTGGCGCGAAGCAAGCGGCGGGAGTGTTCGCCGCCGCCGTGGCGGCCGCGGCGTCGGTTCTGTTGGCGGTCGCTTCTTGGCAGATGATGGAGATCGACCGCGAGGTGGGGACCGAGCTCGCCGTCGGTGTCCCAGTCTGGCTGGCGCAGGCCGTGATGCCGCTGGCCTTCGCGGTCATCGCCCTGCGGCTGGTCTGGCGTGCCGCCGAGGGTTGGCGCGCGCGGGGCGTGGCGGCGCTCGGGCTGCTCGCCGGCGGACTGCTCAGTCTGCATCCGGAATGGCTCGACGGGCGCCCCGGTTGGATTGGCCTGACGATTCTCATCGCAGCTGCTCTCGCCGGCGGACCGATCTTCGCCGTCCTCGGCGGGGCTGCGGTGTACCTCTTCATGATCGATGCGGTGCCAATGGCTGCGGTGCCGGCCGAGACCTACCGGCTGTCGGTTTCGCAGACCCTGCCGGCGATTCCGCTTTTCACCCTGACCGGCTTCCTCCTGGCGCAGGGCAAGTCCTCGGAGAGGTTGCTGCGGGTCTTCCGCGGGTTCTTCGGCTGGCTGCCCGGTGGCACCGCAGTCGTGGCGACGGTGCTCTGCGCCTTCTTCACGATCTTTACCGGGGGTTCCGGCGTCACTATCCTGGCGCTGGGGGCGCTGTTGTTCTCGGCGCTCGAGACCGACGGCTACAGCGAGCGCTTCTCGCTCGGTCTGCTGACTGCATCGGGCTCGCTGGGCCTGCTCTTCGCCCCGGCGCTGCCTCTCATCCTCTACGGCATCGTCGCCCGCGTGCCGATCCGGGATCTTTTCATCGGTGGCCTGCTTCCCGGCGTATTGCTCGTGGTGCTGATGGCGGGCTGGGGAATGCGCCAGGGCCTGCGCGGCGGCGTCGAGCGCCGGCCCTTCGTCTGGCGCGAGGCCCGGGTCGCGGCCTGGGAGGCCAAATGGGAGCTGATGCTGCCCGTGGCGGCGTTGGTGGTGATCTTCGGTGGCTTCGCCACCCTGGTCGAGGCGGCGGCGTTCATCGCCGCCTTCGCCGTGGTGATCGTCACCCTCTTGCATCGGGAGCTCGGCTGGCGCCGCCTGGCCGCCACCTTTGCCGAGTGCACGGTCCTGCTTGGCGGAGTGCTGATCATCCTGGCCGTAGCGATGGGCCTGACGGGCTATCTGGTCGACGCCATGGTGCCGGCGAGGATCCTCGAATGGGCCGAGCAGCACATCGAGTCGCCGCTCGTCTTCCTCCTGGCGCTCAACGTCTTCCTGCTCCTCGTCGGTTGCCTGATGGACATCTTCTCGGCCATCGTCGTCGTCGTGCCGCTGATCGTGCCCCTGGGGCTCGCCTTCGGGATCGATCCGATCCACTTGGGCATCATCTTCGTCGCCAACCTCGAGCTGGGCTACCTGACGCCCCCGGTGGGACTCAACCTCTT
>JAPUJD010000284.1 GCA_027296385.1 Acidobacteriota bacterium
GGCGCTTTCTTCCTCGAACAGGGGCAACCCTACGACTGGGCGTGGCAGGACTTCTACCTCAACGGCGTCAAGTGGCGCGGCAAGAGGATCCCGGAGATCCCCCTGGTCGAACCGGACAAGGCGGCCACGATGCCGATCGAGATCACCTTCGATCGCGACTACAGCTACCGCCTGCGCGGGACCGAGACCATCGACGACCGCGACTGCTGGGTGATCGACTTCGAGCCCCGTGCCGGCACTACCGCCGGCAACCGCTACCAGGGCACCGTCTGGGTCGATCGCCAGCACTTCTTGAGAGTGAAGAGCCGAGCTCTGCAGCTCGGCCTCACCGGCGATGTCATATCCAACGAGGAGACCCTCTTCTACACGCCCTTGGACGCTACCGGCAGCGCCACCGATTGGGCGGCTGCCGCCTTCACTTTGCCGCTACGGGTCGTGGCCCAACAGATCTTCTCGGTCCTCAACGCGACGACCAATGTAGAGAAAGAGACCCTCCTGAGCGAAATCAAGATCAACGCCGAGGACTTCTACCAAAGACGCAAGGCGGTCTATGACGACAGCAAGACGACCGTGGTGCGCGACACCGAGCACGGGCTGCGCTACCTGGTGGAGGACAAGGAAACTGGCGAACGGGTGGTGCAGGACGAGTTCGACAGGGATCGCCTGTTCCTCGTCGGCGGCGTCTTCTACGACGAGTCGCTCGACTTCCCCCTCCCCTTGGCGGGCATCAACTACTTCTCTTTCGACTTCCGTGGGACCGGCATGCAGGCCAACCTCTTCTTCGCTGGAGTCCTCGCGCTGGGCAACATCTCGAACCCCGACTTCCTGGGCTCGCGTTGGGATCTCGGCGCCTCCCTCTTCGGCATCGCGATCCCGTTCACCAACTCGATCTTCCGCGATGGAGTCGAGTCCGTCGAGGAGGAAGTCGATCTGCAGACCTCGTCGCTCAGCTTCACCCTCGGCCGACCGATCGGCAACTTCACCAAGGTCAACCTCGACTACCGGCTGGGGCTGCGCAACTTCTCGCGCACCAGCGATAGCGCCGATGAGTTCGTGGTCCCCGAGGATCATCTGCAGCACACGCTGGGCCTGTCCGCCAGATACTCGCGCAAGGGATACCGGCTGCGCCTCGACGGCAGCCTCAACAAGCGCTCGGACTGGGCCTCCTGGGGCCTACCGGGCCAGGCCTTCGACCCGGACAGCGACGAATTCAGCCGCTGGGGCGCCTCGCTGGCCAAGATCTTCAGCCTCAAGGGATTCAAGAAGATCGGGCTGGAGCTCGAGTACCTCGGCGGTGAGAACCTGGACCGGTTCAGCAAGTATCAGTTCGGTTTCTTCGCCGACTCGAGCGTCCACGGCTACCAGAGCGAGCTGGTGCGGGCCGAGGAGGCACTGGGGTTCCACGGCACTTACGGCTTCGAGATCGGCGAGCTCCTGCGGCTCGACTTCGTCGCCGACGCCGTCTGGGCCACCGACGAGGCCTCATCCCTCGACAACGAGCTGCTCGGCGGTGTCGGCATCGCCGGGACCTTCATCGGACCCTGGCAGACCGTGGTCAACCTCGACTTCGGCGTACCGGTAGCCGGACCCGACGACGACGGTTTCACCCTCTTCCTCGCCTTCCTCAAGCTCTTCGGATGACCGACGAGGACCCCACCGAGCCGATCGAGGTCGAGATCACCGACATCCTCGACCTCCACCCCTTCCAGCCGCGGGAGGTCGGCGACGTGGTGCGCTCCTACCTCGACGCGGCCCATGAGGCGGGCCTGAGGAGCCTGCGGATCATCCACGGCCGCGGAGTCGGCGTGCAGCGCCGCACGGTGCGCACCCTGCTCGAGCGCGACGAGCGCGTCCGCGCCTTCGGCGACGCGCCGCCCGGCGCCGGCGGCTGGGGCGCGACCTGGGTCGATTTCGAATAGCCAGGCGGGCCGTCCGGTATGGTAGATCCCATGAACCTCACCGAGACCCCAACCTCCGCCCCAGCGCTGAGGATCGACAACCCCGCCACCGGCGAGCACGTCGGTACCGTACCGGTCAGCTCGCCGGCCGACGTGGGCGCGGCGGCCGACCGCGCCCGCGCCGCCCAGCCGGCCTGGGAAGGGCTGGGCATCCGCCAACGCCGGAGGGTCCTGGCGCGCTTTCACGACCTGCTCTTCGAGCGTCAGGGCGAGATCCTCGACACCGTCCAGCGCGAGAGTGGCAAGACTCGCCGCGAGGCCCTGGGCGAGCTGCTGGCCATCGCCGGCACGGCTCGCTACTACCTCGCCCACGGCGAGGGGTACCTGGCGTCGGAAAGCCACGCCGGCGCCTCGCCGTTCATCACCGGAGCCCGCGTCGTCTACCGGCCCCACGGTGTGGTCGGGTTCATCACACCGTGGAACTACCCCTTCATTCTCTCGATCGGCGATGCGCTCCCAGCGTTGCTGGCCGGTAACGCCGTCGTCATCAAGCCGTCCGAGCTGACGCCGCTGTCGGCCGAGCTGGCGCGAACCTTGCTCGTCGACAGTGGGCTGGCGGAGGATCTCGTCCAGCTCGTCCATGGCTACGGAGCTGTCGGCGCGACCCTGATCGAGCACGTCGACTACATCAGCTTCACCGGCAGCGTGGCGACGGGCCGCAAGGTCGCGATGGCCGCCGCCGGTCGGCTCATTCCCTCCTCGCTCGAGCTCGGCGGCAAGAACCCCATGATCGTCCTCGAAGGCGCTTCGCTCGACGACGCCGTCAGCGGCCTCATGAGCGGAGCCTTCTACAACACCGGGCAGACCTGCATAGCCGTCGAGCGAGTCTACGTCCAGAGCTCGATCTTCGATCGCTTCGCCGATCTGGCGCGACGGCGGACGGAAGAGCTCGAGATCGGCTGGTCGCTCGATTGGGACATCGACGTCGGCAGCCTCATCAGCCGGGAGCACAGCGACAAGGTGATGGGCCACATCGATGACGCCGTCACCCGGGGCGCCACGGTTCTCACCGGGGGCGAGAGGCGACCCGACCTCGGCCCGACATTCGTCGCTCCCACCCTCCTGACCGGCGTCGAGGACTCGATGGAGCTCAGCTGCGAAGAGACCTTCGGCCCCGTCGTCGCCCTCTACCCGGTGGCCGACGCCGAGGAGGCCGTGGCCCGGGCCAACGACACCGCCTACGGCCTCAACGCATCCGTCTGGACGGGCGACAAGCGGACGTCACAAGCCCTGGCCCAGCGCATCGAGGCCGGTTCCGTCGGCATCAACTCGACCCTGCTCATCTACGCCACCTACGACGTCCCGATGGGCGGCGTCAAACAGAGCGGCATCGGCCGCCGCCACGGACGCCCCGGCATCCGGCGCTTCACCCGCTCGCAGAGCATCGTCGACTCGGTCGCCAAGGGCGGCGGCTACGAGGGCATCCTGACCCGAATCACCTCACAGAGCCGAGCCGACAAACTCGCCCGCGCCTTCAAACTCATGCGGCACATCCCCGGGCTGCGCTGAGGCTCCCGCCTAGCACCCAGTGGCAGAAATCCTCCGGGCTGCTAGCGCCCCAGCAGAGCCAGGGTCATCGGCGAGAAGTAGGTGATGAGCAGCACGCCCAGCGCCAGGATCGCGAAGGGCACGAGGACCGCGCGCCAGACGGTGAGCAGGGGCCGGTCGAAGCGGTAGGCGGCAAGGAAGAGGTTGAGTCCCACCGGGGGCGTCAGGTAACCGAGCTCGAGGTTGGCGACGAAGATGATGCCCAAGTGGATCGGATCGATCCCGAAGGCGATGCCCAGAGGAACGATCAGCGGCACGACCACGACGATGGCGGAGAAGATGTCCATCAGGCAACCGACGAGGAGCAGGAAGATGTTGAGCGCCAGGAGGAAGACGAGCGGCGACTCGATGTGCTGCTCGGCCCATTCGAGGATCCTCGCCGGCACCATGGCGTCGACCAGATAGCCCGTCAGGCCCATCGCCACGGCCAGGATGATCAGCACTCCGCCAAGCAGGACCGTGCACTCGGCAAAGGTGGCGGCCAGGCGGCGCCAGCCGAGCTCCCGATGCAAGAGGGTGACGATCACCACGGCGAAGGCGGC